>NZ_AOMB01000027.1 GCF_000336675.1 Halococcus hamelinensis 100A6
GTACTCCGCGCCGGTCGAGACGTACCGGGTGAGGTCGTCCTGGAAGACCGACTTCGCGACCGAGGGCTCCCAGCCCAGCCCCGCCGCGATCCGTCCCTCCCGGAGGTTCGCGAGGATCGTGGAGATGCTGGTGTCCTCTATCTGGACGTCGATCCCCTCGGCGTCGAGCACCTGGAGGAGGTACCGGTGGGTACACGACCCGGTCGTGACGCCGACGGACTTGCCCGCGATGTCGGCCGTCTGCTCGATCGGCGAGTCCTGCGGGACGATCAGGAGGTTACACTGCTGGCCGTGCGACCAGTTGGCGAGCCCGACGAGGCTCGCAGGGGTCTCGGTCTGGGCGATCGTCACCAGTGCGGGCATATC
>NZ_AOMB01000028.1 GCF_000336675.1 Halococcus hamelinensis 100A6
CTACTTCAACCGGTCGTCGCTCAACTGGGGCGAGTACCGACCCCCGCCGATCGTCGAGAACGTCGAACGCCTCCAGTTCGCGACCGACTTCGAACGAGCCACCGAGCCGGGTCGGTTGATGAAGCAGACCGCCCCGCAGTTCCTCACCGACCAGGGGGCGCTCGACGCCCCGCCGGCCGACGACCGCTATAAACCCGGGGTGCTCGACGATGCCGCCGCCGAACTCGCCGACGAAGTCGAGTGGTCGCCGCGACAGGCCGGCAACGGGTCGTCGAACGGCAGCGCCGGGACCAACGTCTCGGAGGCGATGCGATGAGCACCGACTCCGTGACCGACCGGCTCGGCGAGCAGGTGTCGGGCGCGCTGCCCACGCCGACGCGGGGAGTCCTCAAACTCCTCTCGCTCGTCGGCTTCCTCGCCATCTGGTGGCTCTGCTATCGGTTCGGCGTGCTCAACTTCGAGCACTTCGTGAGCCCCGTCACCACGATCGTCGAGTTCGGCGCGGCGCTCGCCGGACGACCGCTGACCGAGGGCGGCGACACCATCTACCTCCACGCCGCTTACTCGACGGCTCGGGTGGCGATCGGCGTCGTCGCCGCGGCGCTCCTCGCGATCCCGCTCGGCTTGCTCATCGGCACGAGCCCGACGTGGGAGAACCGGCTCTACCCCGCGCTCGAAGCGTTCCGGCCGATCCCACCGATCGCGTGGTTGCCGATAGCCATCATCGTGCTCCCGACGCTGGCTCTGGGCGCGGTCTCGGTCCCGCTCCCCGCGCTGTTCGTCGTGTTCATCGGGGCCTTCTTCCCGATATTCACGAACACCATCGAGGGTGCGCGCAACATCGAGACCGAGTACAGCCGGGCGGCCGAGAGCCTCGGCGCGTCCTCGACCGACGTGTTTCGACACGTGGTCCTGCCGGCGACGATGCCGTCGATCATCACCGGGCTGTCGCTCGGGGTGGGCCTCGGCTGGATCACGGTCGTGGCCGCCGAACTCCTCACGGGCGGTCCCGGTCTCGGCTACATCATCATCCAGGGGTCGCGATTGTTACAGAACCAGATCTGTCTCTTATACACATCTC
>NZ_AOMB01000029.1 GCF_000336675.1 Halococcus hamelinensis 100A6
AGAGATGTGTATAAGAGACAGCTCATGAGCGAACACAACACCGACGCACGAACCGACGCGGACGACCGCTCCACGACCGGCGACGGGCTTCGGTCGTGGACCGAATCGAGCGGCTCCGGCACCGTCAACATCCAGGACCTCACGAAGGTTTACGGCGAGGGCGACGACGAACTCGTCGCGGTCGACGGGATGGACCTCCACATCGAGGCCGAGGAGTTCGTGACCGTGCTCGGCCCCTCCGGATGCGGGAAGAGCACCGTCATGGAGTGCATCGCGGGCTACCTCGAACCCACCGAGGGCGAAGTCCTCGTCAACGGCGAACCGGTGGAGGGACCGGACCCGAGCCGTGGGGTGGTCTTCCAGGAGAACCGGCTGTTCCCCTGGAAGACGATCAACCAGAACGTTCGGTTCGGGCCGCAGATGCGCAACGCGGTCGACGAGGACCGGATCCACTCGCTGTTCGGGCAGATGGGGCTCGAAGGGTTCGAGGACGCCTACCCCCACGAACTCTCGGGCGGGATGCAACAGCGAGCCGAGCTCGCCCGGCTGTTGGCGAACGACCCCGACATCATGCTGATGGACGAGCCGTTCAGCGGGCTCGACGCGATGACGAAGGAACTCATGCAGGAGAACCTCCTCGACGTCTGGGAGGACGACGACCGGACGGTGCTGTTCATCACCCACGACGTCGAGGAGGCGATCCTGCTCGCCGACCGGGTCGTCGTGATGACCGCCCGGCCGGGCCAGGTCAAGGACGTCATCGACGTCGACCTCGACCGGCCGCGTGACACCGACGTCGTCACCACCGACCGGTTCAACGAACTCCAGCGTCGGGCGAGCGAGAGCATCCACGACGAGGCCGAACGCGCGATGAAGCAGGCCGAGGGGCGCACCTGATGGCGGCCACCGGCTACCGGCGGCGGCTCGAACAGTCGGCGTCGCTGCTCGCGCTGCTCGTCGTGTGGCTGTTCGCCACCACCGTCGTGGCGGTCGTCCCGAGCCTCCCCTCCCCCGTGGAGGTGCTCGCCGCGCTCGCGAACACCGTCACCGGGCCGTACTACTGGGAGGAGGTGTTCCGGAGCACGTTCCGGGTCTATCTCTCGTTCGTGCTCGCGGCGGTCATCGGGATCCCGCTCGGGATCGCGATCGGCCGGAGCCAAGTGTTCGCGGACCTCACGTTCCCGGCGCTCGAAGTCCTCCGGCCGATCCCGCCGATCGCCTGGTTCCCGGCGCTGACGATAATCCTCCTCAGCGCCGAGAACATCGTCCGGTTCATCATCTTCCTCGCGGCCTTCTTCCCGATCCTCCTCAACACCATCGGGGGGGTCAGAGGGATCGAGACGGAGTACGCCCAGGCGGCGAGTTCGCTCGGGGCGAGCTCGTGGCAGCGACTGCGCCACATCGTGTTGCCCGGCGCGCTCCCGTCGATCTACACCGGGTTGGTCAACGCGATGGGGTTGGCGTGGGTGAGCCTCGTCGCGGCGGAGCTCCTCTCGAGCAGCGGCATCGGCTACTTCATCTGGAACGCCTTCACCGCCGGTGCGTACCCGAACATCATCGTCGGGATGATCACCGTCGGCGTGCTCGGGTACGCGTCGTCGACGCTGGTCCGCTGGCTCGGTGCCCGCCAGCTCCCGTGGATGCAGGGCGAGTAGTTTCGAGCCGGACGACCCCCGCTAGACGACCCGATTTGCGAGACCTTCCTCGTCGTTCAGGCGGCGAACGTTCTCCCGGACGAGCGCCGCTATCCGCCGGTAGTACTCGTGGGTCGCCGCCGCGGTGTGCGGGGTGACGACCACGTTCTCCATCCCCCAGAGCGGCGACTCCGCCGGGAGCGGTTCCGTCTCGAAGACGTCGAGGGCTGCCCCGGCGAGCGCGTCCGAGCGCAACGCGGCGACGAGCGCCGACTGGTCGACGACCGCACCGCGAGCGACGTTGATCAGGTAGGCGTCGTCGCGGAGCGCTTCGAACTCCGAGCGGGCCATCAGACCGCTCGTCCGGTCGGTGAGCGGCACCGCGAGCGCGACGAACCGTGCGTCACCGATCGCCTCGTGGAGCTCCGTCGTCGGATAGACGGTGTCGACGTGGTCGACGGGCGTCGGCGTTCGTCTCACGCCGACGACGTCCATCCCGAGGGCGTCCGCCCGCATCGCTATCCCGCGTCCGAGGGTTCCGAGCCCGACCACACAGAGCGTTTGCCCGCGAAGCGTGAACGCCGAGTCCCACGCCGGGTACGACCACTCCCGTTCGGTCTGGTTCGTCCGGTGGTGGTGCAACCCACGGGCGAACTGCAGCATGTAGCCCGCGACGGTCTCCCCCACGGTGTCGCCGTGGATACCCGCACTGTTCGTGAGTCGAACGCCGTGGGCTTCGAGTTCCTCGAACGGGAATCGGTCGACGCCCGACTGGATCGAGTGGACCCAGTCGAGACCGGCCGAGAGGAACCCCGCGTCGTACTCGAACGTGACGAGCCCGTCACACTCCCCGAGCGCGGCCCCGGTATCGACGACCCGAACCTCCGCATCGACGTCCGAGAGCGCGTCCCGGAGCACGGCGGGTGGGAAGAGCCGCTCGACCGAGGGATGGATACCGACCTGTGAGACCATGTTCGTCCGTCCCTCGACCCCCGCGCTCGAAATACCCTCGGTAGCGACGACTTGTCTGCCTCCTGTGATGGCAGGTCGACGGCCGGCACAGTCGACGTGCTCTCCCCCTGTCTCCGATCCCGGACGGGGCGAGGAAAGACCGACGGTCGATCTTTCGAGACGTCCGAACGCACTGACGAGCACTACGTCAGGTTCTACTACCAGCCGTCGGTAGCGTCGCGTGATGGCTAGTCTCCCTGTCCTGGATTCGATCGAGCTCTCACGCGAGTTCTTCGTCTCCCTCGGAGCGCCGGGACTGCTCGCCGTCGCGTTTCTAGAGTTCTTCTTGCTCCCCGTGCCACCCGACCTGGTGCTCGTTCCGCTCACGGTCGTGCGACCGGAACTCGGGCCCCTCTATGCGGCTCTCGCGACTGCAGGGTCGGTGTCGGCAGGAGTCATCGGGTACACTATCGGCCGAAAGGGCGGTCGACCGGTGCTCGAATCCCGGTTCTCGGGGGCGCGTATCGAGCGAACCGAAGCCTACGTCGAGAAGTATGGGTTCACCGTCCTGACCTTCGGCGCGTTCGCCCCCATCCCGGAGGGGTACGAGCTGCTCTCGGTCGCCGCGGGTGTCTCCGACCTCCGACTCCGGTCGTACCTCCTGGCGTCGATCCTCGGGCGGGGCGGACGATACCTCCTCGAAGCGCTCCTCGTCGTCGTGGTCGGGAACGCCGCCCGCTCGCTGACGGAGGTCGAACTCTACACCGTGATCGGTGTCGTGTCGCTGCTGGCGGTCTGTGGCTATCTCCTCCGACGGCGGTGGCTCCCCGCGTCCTGGCTGGGTTCGAGGTGAGTGAAACAGGCTTCGTTCGGAACGCGCAAACGCCCCACCACGGTCGTGTATCGGAGACGTGCCGGTCTTGGGAGACCGGAGCACCAACCGAACGGCGGTCACACTACGGGTTTCGTCCGTCGACCCGATACGGCCCGCCGTCGCAAGCAATTCCCTTTCACCGCTCCGGAACGACGAACGGATAGAACGATGTTCGGACTCACGCTGGGCAAGAAAGCGCTGAAATTCGGCTACAAACGGGCCGGGATCCCCGGTGCGATCGCCACGGGGAGCGCCGCGGCAGCGGGGTACGTCCTCGTCAAGCGCGGTCTCAAATCGAGTACCGGCGAGGAAAACGTCGACGCCGCGATCGATACCCACCAGATCAAATCGGCCGTCGACGAGGACGGGCTCGGTGCGGTCACGGACCGGGAGACCCTCGAATCCGCGATCGACGAGGACGAACTCGGAACCGACGTCGACATCGAGGAGGTTCGATCCCAAGCGGAGGAGCGAACCGAGGACGGAGACCGGGACGCCGACACGGATACTGAAGCCGACACGGATACCGAAGCCGACACGGATACCGAAGCCGACACGGATACCGAAGCCGACACGGATACCGAAGCCGACACGGATACCGAACAGTAAGCAGTCGACGCTACGAAGGGAGCACGAACCGTTCGTCGAGACCCCGTTCTTTGCCGACTCCCTGGTCACGGCTACAGTCGTGGGATGCTCACATCGCTCCGCCTCACTCGGTCGCGGATACGCGAGAGGCGCGGGAGGTGGCTACCGCCGATCTCGACGAGGCCGATCCTCGCTGCGAGGACGTAGACCGCCAGCGCGAGGGCGTACACGACCGGTGTCACGAGGAGCTGCCAGGCGAGCGTCGCCGAGAGGTCGACTCCGACCTCGGCCTGGAGGAGTCGCCTGAGGACCACGAGCGCCCGGAACACCGGGAAGTGGACCAGATAGACCCCCACCGCGTACGGTCCCAGTTTTTCGAGGAGGGTGCCGCGACCCCAGTCCGGGTTCGACAGCGCGTAGGCGAAGAGGGACAGCACGAGGAACACGGTCGCAATGGTGTACTCCGTCGTGTACGTCGCCTCGGCTATCGTGACGCCGCGGCTGAGGAAGTTGACGAAGTACTGTTCGAGCAGTTGTACGATCACCACCAGACCGAACGCGCCGAGATACAGCCGGCTCCGGTCCCGGTCCGGGCTCCAGTCGATCGCCCGTAGCTGAAAGCCGAGCGCGGTGTAGAAGAACCCGAAGAAGAGCGCATCGCGGGTCGGGAACGAGACCGAAACGAGCGCCGGATAGTTCTGGACGACCAGTCCGACGACGTGGATGCCCGCGGCGACCGGGAGGAGATACCGAACTCGCCCGACGACGACGAACAGCGATATCGCACAGATCGAGAAGAACAGCGCGGTCAGGAACCAGAACGGCGGGGCGATCGCGTCGCCGTAGTAGAGCACCCCGAGCGGTGAGAGACTTTCCAGCAGACGATTGACGAGCGGTGCCGCCAGCCGGCGGCCGGAGAGCGCTGCGACGCCGATCGAGAACACTACCGCCGAGAGATAGGTCAGTATTCCGAAACCGTAGAGCGAGCCCAGCTTTCGGAACGAGTGCTTCACGTACGACCCGACGTTCCCGGGTTCGAGTTTCGGCGCGAGGAAGTAGCCGGCCGTGACGAAGAAGAACGGCACGTCGAACTGTCCGATCGTGTCGAGGGCGACGTAGAGGTAGTTCCCGTAGGCACCGAAACCCGCGAAGGGCCGAACGTGAGCGAGCACGACGAAGAACACGGCGACTGCACGCAGACAATCGATACTGGCGATACGCTTGGCCATCCGCCGGGATTCGCGCACGGGTTCGTATGAGTCTTCCTTTTAGCGCCGACGTCGTCGCCCGCGTTCGTCGTCGACCCGCGGTTCGGGTTCCTCAGGGAGAGCGAGGGAGTATGAGAGTCTACAGCACCCGCTGACGACTACATCTCCCGGAGAATAGCTTTCCTCGGCGATACCTCGCTGACTTACTCGATGAGGGGGAGGCCCTCGACCTCGAAGTGCTGGAAGAGCGTGACGAGCGCGTAGCCGAGCACGACCACCACACCCATGAGCGCCACCGGTGTCACCGAGAGTTCGTGCATCCCGGACGACGCGAGGAACAGCGACGCCGCGACCGTCGCCAGCGTGACCGCCAGCACCGCTCTCAGGGTGACGTCGCTGAGTTCGAACCACGTCTCCTCCGGCACCACCCGCCCGCCGGCCGAACTGTATGCCATATGCATGCTTTCCACCTCTGGAATTATAAGCTTTCTTCCGACGTGAACTTCGGGATTTATGACATCGGGGCGCGTAGATATCCTCTATGACGTCGTTGTTCGAACGCGATCGATCGACGGTCGGCACCGCGATCGGACTCGCTGTCTGTATCGTCGCCGTACTCGGCTCGCAGTTCCTCGGCTGGGAGTGGGGCTCCGGTCAGCTCGTTCCGGCCGTCATTGGGATTGCGGCGGTCGTGGCGGCCGGCGTGCTGGCCTACCAGCGATTCCGGAACTAAACGGTTGTGGGGAGTGCTCTTACTCGGTAGTGGGCTCGCGAGTTCTGGACTCGGGACCGGGTAGCGGGTTGAGAAGCCCGTACCACAGTCGATAGACGACGAGCCCGCAGACGCTTCCGAGACCGTAACTCACCTCGAAGGACTCTGAGGTCGACGCGAACCGGGAGAACACCCTGCTCTGTCCGCCCCTGACGAGTTCGAACAGGATTCGGCGGCGTCGATTCGTACGCACTTCGAGCACGTCCCGGTCGGAGAGCCACGTCGTGACCAGCGACATCGCCGCACCGATGGCGACTCCTTTCGGCGACAACGGCGCGGGTCCGTCCTCGTCGATTTCGTCGGCGTGCTCGGCGACGAACTTCCGTGTCCGAAGCACGAACCGCAGCACGAACACACCGAGAACGAGCTCGAAGATTGCCTTGACCCGTCGGCGAACCATGCCTCCGGTAGAGAGCGCGGTACCATGTAACCCGGTGCTCGTCGCTATCCGGTCGCGGGTTCGGTGGGCCGGTCGGTCGGTACGCCGACGGCCGTCAGGGTCGAGCTGCCACTGCCGGTCGGTTGACTGTCGCCACCGCCGGGAGCGGGGTCCGTTCATACGTGTGGTCTCTGAAACACTGCTCCGACGTACCGAATAAATCCCGGGCCGTGTCCGTCGCGACCGGGAACTCATACGTGAGCCGTCCGATAGCACCGGCGTGCCCGACCACTACTGCCCGGACTGCGACGTCGAGATGGAGGCGACGACCGCGACCGCCGAGGGGGTAGGCGATCTCTACATCGAAACCGAACGAGAGGACGGCATCCTCAAACGCCTCGGCGTCGAGTCGCAGACCCCGCTCACCGCGTTGCTCTGTCCCGAGTGCGGGCTGACACGCTTCTACGCCGACATCCCCGAGTGAGCGACCGAGGTGGTCTTTCTCCCGCCCTCACCATCGACTATCGGTCGTCCGGCATCGAGACGGCCAATACCGGGCCATCCCCGAGACGAACGACGCGTTCGGTGACGCTTCCGAGCAGGTATCTGTTGAGTCCGGTCCGACCGTGGGTTCCCATCACGACGAGGTCGATGGCGCGGTCGTCGGCGTAATCGAGGAGCGCCCGCACCGGGGTTCCGTTGAGGACGGATGCCTCGACAGACCGTACGCCGGCGTCGTCGGCCCGAGCGACGACGTCGTCGACCGCCTGTCGACCCTCCTCGCGCAGCGCGTCGATGACGACCGGACTGCCCTCGCCCCAGGCCACGGTGAGGTCGACCACGTGAACGACGTGCAGCGCCGCATCGGTTGCCGCGGCGAGCGCGATCGCCTGTTCCGAGGCCACCTCCGCCGTGGAACTCCCGTCGGTGGGGAGGAGGATGGTCTCGATGTCCCGGTCGAGTGGCGTGTTCTCGTGGACGGTGAGAACGGGCTTCGGTGAGACGCGAAGCGTCCGTTCGGTAACGCTTCCGACGACGAAGCGACTGATGCCGGTGCGGCCGTGCGTCCCCATCACGATCCCGTCGATCGTGTTGTCGATGGCGT
This sequence comes from Halococcus hamelinensis 100A6, assembly GCF_000336675.1. Classification (NCBI taxonomy): domain Archaea; kingdom Methanobacteriati; phylum Methanobacteriota; class Halobacteria; order Halobacteriales; family Halococcaceae; genus Halococcus; species Halococcus hamelinensis. The sequence continues at coordinate 7,512 of NZ_AOMB01000029.1, forward strand.
AATCGACGATCGCGTCGTGGATCGGGTCCGTCGTTTCGAGCACCTGCGTCGTCACGGCGACGCCGCTATCGGCGGCCAGATCGGCGACCGTCGACAGCGTGGCTTCGGCCGCGTCGGTCAGTTCGGCCGCCGCCTCGGATTCGACGTCCGCCGGGAGGTCGCCGCGTCCGAGAACGTGGACGGCGTGGATCGAGGCGTCGAACTGGCGGGCGAGCACGAGCGCCGATTCGGCCGCCGCCTCGGCGGCATCGCTTCCGTCGGTCGGCACGAGAAGGGTGTCGTACATGGTGGGATCCAGGAGGGGGAACGCGATTCCTCGCGTCGTTGTCGTATCGTGCCCTCACGTGGGGATAGTGTGGCGGACGGCATAGCTGGGGTGGCGATTCCCACCGAGGGGGAATCGCCTCTTGTCGGAGAACGATTCAGACGGAGAGGACGGGCTGTGTCGCGTAGTCGACGACGAACCCGGCCGCTTTTTCGAGCGAGGTCTCGGGGGTGCCGCTGACGGACACCCGGGGAAGCACGATGAAGTCTATCTCGGCGTCGTCGGCGGCGTCGAGGACCGCCTTCCCGGGGTGGAGACTCTTCATCGTCGGCGAGAACCCGAACGCGGTCGAATGGGAGACCGGGACGTCCTCGGCGCGGTCCTCGATCGTCGCCATGAACGACTCGCTCCGCTCGACGGCCGCATCGGCCTCGACGCCGTCCAGCGCGACGCGCTGTCCCAGTATCTCGTTGAAGACGTACAGGACGTGAACACGGGCCTCGTAGCGCTCGGCGATGGCGAGCGCGTACTCGGCGGCCCGCTCCGAGTCCTCGCTCCCGTCGACCGGCGCGAGGACGGTTTCGACCACGATGGGCTCACCCATGGACGACCCTGAACAGGGGAGGGTAAAAATCATCGGGCGGCCCCGGGACCCGCGGATTGACGACACCGAACCCAGTCCAGGTCGCGAGCTAACTGACGACCGACGGATCGTATAGAGCTTTATGGCTCGATCCCCGATCCCGACCCATGATCGAGACGGTCGTCGTCGCGACGGACGGCTCCGCGAGCGTCGAACGGGCGGTGTCGGTGGCGCTCGACCTCGCGGACCGATTCGAGGCCACGGTACACGCCCTCTACGTTATCGACGAGGACGACGTCGACGGGGAGTCTGCGGACCGCCGCGAGGAGGTCGAAAGAACGCTCACGGACCGTGGCGACGACTCCCTCGCGGCGATCCGCGAGCGCGCGGGCCACGAGGTCGTCACCGAGGTCCGCGAGGGGCGTCCCGCGGCGGAGATCTGCACCTACGCCGACGAGAGCGACGCCGACGTGGTCGCCATGGGAACCCGGGGACGACACGGCGAGTATCGGTTCCTCCTCGGCAGCGTCGCGGAAGCGGTCGTCGACTCGTGTCCCGTCCCGGTCCTCACCGTCCGCCAGCTCGCCTCCGCCTGAAACCATCGGCTGAACCGTCCATCACGGACACGACGAACCAGTAGCCGATAGACGCGATGGCCGTGGCTCACCGCTCGCCGTGTTCGTCCGTCGGCACGAGGTTATCGAGGAGGCGGTCGCCGAAAGCGAGCACGAGGAGCGCACCGAGGAGGTCGAACGCGAGGTCGGCGGCCACGTCGGCGCTCCCGTAGGAGACGAGGATCGGTTCGACCCCGAACCGCTTGGCGACCGCGTGGATGGCGTACTCGAACGCCTCCCAGAGGACCCCGAGACAGACCACGACCGCGACGACCCGTGGGCGGGGGTTGCGGTCCCGACGACGGGCGACCGCGAAGACGACCCCGCCGAGAAGCGTCGCGGAGCACGTGTGTGTGACGTTGTCCCACCACCAGACGTCGTCGTACGGTCCGAGCATCCCGACCGCGTGGGTGAGCATCCCGGCGTCCACGTAGAGGCGCTGCCATCCCTCGAATTCGAGGTCGTACCGACGTTCGAGACGGCGCGGAAGGGCGGTGACGAACAGCGCACAGACGGCGTTGACGACCGCGCCCGGACTCCGTCGACGAAGCCCGACGACGAAGACGGTGAGGATACCGGCTTGGAGCCCGCGTTCGGCCGCTCGTTTCACGGATCGCAGCATGCGTTTCGAGGGCTACGTCGCCTCGGGAAATCAAAATACTGGTCGGGCCGCCCGGGTCGCTACGAGAGCCCGTGTCCGCCCGAGTAGCGTGCGGGAACGCGCGCCAGCAGTCGGTCCGGAAGCGCCTGGACGAGCGAGTGGTCCACGAGCCGGGTCGCAACCGACGGGAGGAGGCGTCGGACGGCCGTGTAGACGGCCGCGACGACCAGTGCCGAGACGACGCCCCATCGGAACACGCCGTCGAGCGCGAGCAGGAGCGGGACGGCGACCACGACCGAGAGGAGGAGGTCTTCGGGAGCGCCATCGTACCGCACCCAACGGCGGGGAGCCAGCCACTCGCTGCGGCGGTGGTCGTAGACGGCGCGGTCGGAGGTCGCCTCCCACGGGCGCAGCTCCAGCCCACCGCCGAAGACGTCCATGACGCTGTGGACGGCCGCGCCGAGCAGGAGACAGGCCGTGGCGACCGTGGGTGCTGTCGGGACGAACACCGCGAGCGCGGTCGCTCCGATGGCCCCGATCGAGAAGTACTCGGGATAATGGAGCGTCCGTCGATGACCGACGTAGAGGTCGAGGTCCGGAAGGATACCGCCGACCAGCCCACCCAGTAGCGCGGCGGGGGCGAGTTCGGGGACCACGAGAGCGACGGGTGTCGCAAGCGCCAGCCCGACCAGCGCGTGCGTTGGAAGCATCATCGAAGAATAGACAGGGGACACAGCCGTTTGAGGCCATCGGTGGGTCACGGACCGTCCGTGTGTCGATCCGTCACGAGCGATCCGCCGAACAGTCGACGCGCCCGTGCGAGCCCGAGAGTCGCGTTCCGGACGCATCCTGCGATGTTCCGAACGTACCCCAAGACGTTCCGAGCACTCCACGATGCTCCGAACGCACCCCACAACTGTTCTGGATCTACCCTGCGGTTTTAATAGCTACAGACGCGTTCCGCCCCACATGAGCGGGCTCCGCTGGTTGCAGCTGTCGGCGGCAGAGCTGAACGAGTTCCTCGGGGACGGCGGCACCGGCGTCCTCTCGTTTTCGGCCGGGCACGACGAACCGCCGTTCTCCCTACCGGTTTCGTACGGCTACCTCGCGGACCCCGGCCACTTTCACTACCGGCTCGCGGTCCCGGAGGACAGCTCCAAGGAGCGGTTCCTCGACCGGCCCGTCTCGTTCGTCGTCCACGACCACACGGACGCGGGCTGGCGCAGCGTCGTCGCGACCGGCGAACTCGACGACCTCACGGAGCTCCCCTACGAGGCCGATGCTCTCCAGGAGCGCTGGGGCGTCGATATCCCGCTGGTCGACATCTTCGAGGAACCCCCGGACGACGTGACCTTTCGGGCGTTCCGTCTCGACGCCGACCGCGTGACCGGCCGGAAGGAAGTCCAGTCGTAGCCGGACTATCCCCCTCACCGGCCGGCGCGTAGTGGTCATCCACGCCACTCGGAGGCCAGTTCGTCGCGCGTTCGAGCGTCGAACGTGCCGTCCCGGAAGACGGTCACACGTCCGTTCTCGGCGCTGAGCGTGGCCGTCGCGACCACCTCGTCCCGGGCCGAGGTTTCGAGTGCGCTCATGTGGCGCGACCCCATCCACTCCGCGTACTCGACCCCGGCCTGCTCGTCGGACTCGGCGGCATCGGCCCCCGACAGGTCCCTGAACCGAACCATCTGGCGCTGGATGACGTTGTCGACACCGACGACGACCGCCCCGTCGCGCGACCGCGAGACGTCCCGCACCGTCTCGTAGAAGCTCGAATCCGCCCCGTGGACGCGCCGGCACTCCTCGGTCGGCCAGACGTTCTCGCCCATCGCGTCGGCGTAGTCGCGAAGCGAGCGGCCCGAGACGACCGCGAAGTACGCGCCCGGTCCGTGAGCGGAGGGTTCGTCCCAGCGCTCGAACCCGAGACTGAGGTCCTCCAGACAGTACAGCACGATATCGAGGAGTTCCCGTACCGGCGGGTGGTGGCCGTAATCGATGGTGAGCGGGTGGGGGTCGGTCATCCATCGGTCTTCGCCCGGGACGGACAAATACGTTCTCGGCACGCCGGTCGTGTCGAGCCGGACGGGGTCCACGGCGACGAGAACCGGACTAGCCGTTTATGGGACGGCGTGTCGTCGTTCGACCGTGAAGATACTCGCCCCGGTCGACAGCTCCGAGCGGAGTCGCGAAGCCCTCCGGTTCGCCGCGGAGATGGTGCGGGCGTTCGGCGGCGAGCTCCACGCCGTCCACATCACCGACGTGCGCGGGAGCCACACCGAGGAGCTCCTCGACAAGGCTCGGGCGGTGCTGGACGAGGAAGGGATCGAGGAGGACCCGGAGGTGGTCATGAACCTGACCCTGCACCGCCCGAGGGCGTCCGACCGGGTCGGTCGGGACATCCTCCGGGTCGCCGCCGAGGAGGAGTGCGACCACATCGTGATGGGCCACTACGGGGACGGCCGAATCGGGCGGGCGATCCTCGGGAGCGCGGCCGAGACGGTCGTCCGCGCGGCCGAGATACCCGTGACGATAATCCCGTAACCCGCCGTGCGTTTCGGCGGCGACCAACCGAACCCGAACGTTGAACGCGACCGCTCTCTCCTCAGATCTCGGTTTTCGCTTCCTTGCGGGTCGTGAGATCCGTCGGGACGAGGCGATAGAACCCGAACGACACCTCCTTCGGGGGCGTGCCGAAGACGTCGATGAGCGGGATGTGGGTTCGTTCGAGCCCCTGAAGCGTCTCGATGGCGATCGATTCCTCGGTCGTCTCCTCTAGCGGCCCCGTCGCGATGGCGCTGCGCCAGCCCGCGTCCGTGTGGTCGTAGGTGACGAACGAGACGGTGCGACCGGCGAGGTCGGCTCGCTCGCGGTCCGAGCCGAGCGCCAGTCGAAAGTAGAAGACCCCGTCGGTCGCGTCGTAGCCGTACGAAACCGGTCTCGAATGCGGTGCCGGGTCGTCCGTCGAGACCGACAGCACGCCGGTCCCGCCGGTACCGAGAAACGCCGCTCGTTCGTCCGCGTTCAATTGTCGGGTGTCGGTATCTGCCATCTCTCTCTTCCTCTCTACAACGGGAACCGGCGAAACACCATCACCGGGACGGTCCGGTCTCGGTGGCGATCGACGAGCGGTGTTCGGGGCGTGGGTGTCGGACCGTCAGCTCGATCGCACCGTCGCGCGCGATCGAGACGACGAGGTCCCCGCCGACCCGTACGTACTCGCTTGTGTGGTGCCCGGAGGACCGAACCCGAGTCCGTTCTTCCAGCAGCCCCGTCTCGGTGAGGAGCCCGAGCTTCCGGTAGACGCTCGACGGTGGGAGGTCGCACTCCTCGGCGATCTCGCTCGCGGACAGGGCGTCGTCGCCCGTCGCCGCGAGGATCGCCCGACAGTCGGGAGTGTGAACCGCGTTGAGCAGGCTCTGGATGGTGTCCTCGGTGCTGACGACGGTCGTCGCGTCGGTCGACGGGCTGGACCGGTCGGCGAACGCAGCTGTCGTCCCTGACTGGCTCATGGCTACACCAACGCCACCAACGGGCAATAGCGTAGAACCCCAATACTCGGGGACGTTTATATACGGCGGCGCGATCCGACGGCGGCTCAGAGGACGTCCTCGAGGATCTTCGTCTCGGCCGCCGCCAGGTGTTCGCCGAACGTCGACGGGTTGATGTCGAGCGCCGCGGCGACCTCCGTCGCGTTCGCGCGTCGTGGTCGTTCGAAGTAGCCCATCTCGTAGGCGGTTTCGAGGACTTCGAGCTGTCGGGGGGTGAGTCTGCTCCGCTCGACGAAGACCCCGTCCTGACCGTGCTCGCCGGCCGGGGAGCGGATCAACCGCTCGATGTCCATGCCCGGGAAGCGCTCGCGGAGCGCCCCGACGACGTTCCGAAGCTGGTCGTAGTCGGCCGCGTAGAAGGCGATCGTCACGGCCCCGTCTCGGGCGACGTATCGGTCGACCGGGCAGCCGAACCGCCCGAGACACTCGCACGGACAGCGCACCCCCTCGCCGTGGGTGAACCGATACCGGTGGGTGGAGCCGTGTGAGAAGATCTGCGAGACGTCGGTTTCGGGGTCACACGCCGTGTCCATAGAGAACTCGGTGACGCAGGCCTCACAGTCGCCGGGACAGACGCTCACCCTGACCGAATCGATCGTGGCCCCCTCGCTCGCAGAGAGGTCGGCGAGCGGGCAGCCCTCAGGTCTCGCGAACTCGATCGTGGCTCGGATCCCGTCCGACATAGTTATGAGCGGTGGTCGGTCGCGCCTGACAGAGCGAACGGCGCGATCCTCGTTTCGTCGCCGTCAGGAGGGCTCATGCTCCCGGTCGATCTCGATCACACGGCCGCTCACCGAGTCCGGGGTGAGCCGATACAGTCCGATGTCGAGGTCGGGCTTCGACTCACCCCAGATCTCGAACAGCGGACGCTTCGCCTCGCCGTACTGTTCGATGTGTTCGACGGTGAGGTCGTCCTTCGGGACCTCCTGGAGGGTCCCGACCGCGACGACGCTACGATACACGTCGGTCTCCTCCTCGTAGACGACGATCCGTGCCCGAGGGGCCGACGCCAGGAACCGCCGTTTTTCGCTCGCGGGCGTCGAGACCAATCGGAGGTAGAAGCGGCGCTGGTCGGTGTCGTAGCCGTAGGAGATCGGGATGGCGTAGGGTTCGTCCTCGCGGGCGAGCGACAACACGCCGGTCTCGTGGCGGCCGAGAACCGTATCCGTCTTCGCGTCCGACAACGCGGTCTGTTGATCCAGGGCCATCCTCTCGTCGAGCCGTTGTCGGAGACCCGCATTAAGCGTTGCTCATAGCCTGGCCGGCGGATCCCGCTCTCCGAAAGCGGACGACGACACACCGAAACGCCGCTCTACGGTGTCTCGACGGCGAAACGGAGAAGGACGAACTCGGCGGTCCGGTCACGGGCGGTCGGTCGCCGAGAGCTCCGTAAACGCGGCGGCGGTCACCGACGCCCCACAGACCACACAGCCCTGCTCGACGAGTGCCCGTCTCATCGAGTCGTTCACCTCTAGGGACTCGCCACACGCTGGACAGTCGAAGCGATAGCCGTCCGCGACGACGTCACTCATCGTGGTGCCGGCTGTGGTCGCTGTTCGTCATCGTCTTCGGTATCGATTTTCCGCATAATAAGTGCTGGTCATCGCTTCGAACGGATGGGAACTGATTCGTGACGTGTGAGGGCGGTACCGCCGGAAGGATCGATCTTTCGGGCGTACGGGGACGAACAGTCCCAGACGCTGGTAATCGACGCGGGTCTCTTGCAGAGCGGGCGGAAACGTCGGGTGAATGTACGACCGGATCCTGCTCGCGACCGACGGAACGACCGCCTCCGAGAACGCCGAATCCCACGCCATCGACCTCGCGGCGACCCACGACGCCGACCTCCACGCGCTCTACGTCGTCGACGAGAGCGTCTACACGGCCTACAGCGGCGACGAGTACGT
>NZ_AOMB01000030.1 GCF_000336675.1 Halococcus hamelinensis 100A6
CCGCGCGCTCCTCGGCAGCGTCACCGACCGCGTGCTCAGGTTGACGGCTCGACCGGCGCTCGTCATGAAAACCGAGACCGGGAGCGAGCGCTGAGACACGACGCCGCGTTTCGAAGGGCCGTATCGGCGAGCGGAGTGCTGTAACCGGCGATCGGGGGCCTGTAACCGGCGATCGGAGGGCCTACAGTCGACCGACGCTCGTTCGTCCGTTGGGGAACGGATAAAGGACCCCCGATACTGGGGTTCGAAACTCAATCCCGTCCCGGTCGGACGATAGCGTATGGTTGATCCGGTCGTCCTGAGTCGGGCCCAGTTCGCGCTGACGATCATCGTCCACATCGTGTTTCCCGTGTTGAGCATGGGGCTCGCGCCGTTTCTGGTCTACTTCACGTGGAAGGAGATACGGACCCACGAACCGGTGTACGAACAGCTCCGTCGGTTCTGGGCCCGGGTCTTCGCGATCAGTTTCGTGACCGGGACCGTGACCGGGATCGTCCTCGAGTTCGAGTTCGGCACCAACTGGTCGGAGTTCTCACGGGCCGCCGGGGCCGTCATCGCGGGACCGCTCGCCACCGAGGGGATGATGGCGTTCTTCCTCGAAGCCGTCTTCCTCGGGGTGTTCCTGTTCGGTCGCGACCGGGTCTCCGACCGCACCTACTTCGCGTCGGCCTTCCTGACCGGGCTCGGGTCGTGGCTCTCGGCGACGTGGATCCTCATCGTCAACTCGTGGATGCAGCATCCACGGGGGTATCAGCTGGTCACGCGAAACGGCGAGACGGTCATCACGCTCACCGACCCGATCGCCGCGTACGCGAACCCCCGGTTCTTCTGGGAGTTCGTCCACATGCAGAACTCGGCGGTGCTCTCGGTGGCGCTGTTGATCGCGGGGATCGCGGCATACTACGTCTGGACGGGTCGGGCGACGGCGTTCTGGGAGCGCTCGCTGAAGTCCGCGCTCGCGGTGATGGTGGTCTCGGCCCCCTTCCAGGTCATCCACGGCGACGCCTACGCGCGCCACATCGCGAACACCCAGCCCGAGAAGTTCGCCGCGATGGAGGCGGTCTGGGAGACCGCCCGCTACGTCCCGGAGTACATCATCGCGTTCCCGACGACGTTCAGCCAGATCCTCGACCCGCGGGCCAAGGAACTCGTGGGGATCGGGATCCCCGGCATGGCGAGCTGGCTGGCGAGCGGCGGGAACCCGAACGCCCCGATCACCGGACTCAGCGAGTTCGCGAACGTCGGTACGCCACCGATCGCGGTCGTCTTCTGGTCGTTTCGGATCATGGTGGCGCTCGGCTTCTGGTTCATCGTCCTGGCGTTCTGGGGCGGCTACCGCTGGCGGACCGGCGAGCTCCTCGAAGACCGGCTGCTCCACAAGGCGCTGATGGCTTCCTCGGTGCTCGGGTTCGTCGCGGTGGAGTTCGGCTGGATGGTGGCCGAGATCGGCCGCCAGCCGTGGATCATCCAGGGTGTGATGAAGACTTCCGAGGCGGTCTCGCCGGACCTCTCGGGTTCGGACGCCCTCCTCACATTCGCGGGGTTCGCCGTCGGCTACCTCGGACTGCTCGTCCTCGTCGTCTACGTTCTCGTCAGACTCATCCGCCGCGGCCCGCCGACGGTCCGGGACGGGCCCGACCGGAACCCGGGCGACCAGGGGGTGCCGACGGATGATTGAGTCGGTGCTCTCGCTCGATTCGGCCCCGCTGTTCGGCCTCCCGCTCGAAGCGGTCTGGTTCGTCGTCCTCTTCTTCTTCCTCGCGATGTTCCTCTTCCTTGATGGGTTCGATTTCGGTATCGGCGCGCTGTTCGCCACCCGGAACGACGACGAGGACCGGAACCAGTTGCTCGCCGCGGTCGGCCCGTTCTGGGACGGCAACGAGGTCTGGCTGGTGGTGTTCGGCGGGGCGATGTTCGCGGCGTTCCCGGCGGTCTACGCCAACCTGTTCAGCCGCAACTACCTCCTGCTGTTCGCGTTACTGTTCGCGCTGGGGCTCCGGGGACTCGCCCCCGAGTTCTACGAGCAGCGCGAGGACCGCGGGTGGCGACGGGCGTGGGGCTGGGCGTTCGTCGTCGGCAGCGTCGCCGCGCCGTTCACGCTCGGGATGTTCGCCGCGAACTGGCTTCTCGGCTCGACACGGCTGGTGACGATCCCCGGTGTCGTGGTCGGCCTCGCCGTCGTCGCCCTCACCATCGTCGAGGGCAGCGGCTTCCTCGTGCTCAAGACCCGAGGTGAGCTTCGAACGGAGATGCGCCGGTACGGAACGCGTGCCGCCGTCGCGTATCTGGCGCTGGTCGTGGTCACGCTGGGCTGGCTCCTCGTGATGACGCCACGCCTCCGCGATGCCCTGCTCGCCCCGCTCCCGCTCGCGCTGGTGGTGCTCACGGTCCTCCTCGTCGTGGGCGTGATCGCCGCCCATCGACGGGAGGCCGACGTGGCGGCGTTCTGTGCGTCCGGCGGGCTGGCGTTCGGCCTGGTCGCGCTCGTCGCGACCCTCCTCTATCCAACGATCGACCCGGCGGCCGACCTGACCGTCGGGGCGGCGGTCGTCCCGCTCCTCTCGCTCAACCTGATGACGATCATGGCGGGCGTCCTGCTCCCCATCATCCTCGGCTACTTCGTGGTGCTGTACTCGGTCTTCAGCGGCCCGATAGAGCCGGAGGAGACCTACTAGCCGACGACGAACGGTTCACCCGCCGAACGAAACGAGGGCCCACGACGGTTTCGCCCCGCTCGGTGAAACCCAAAGGACCGGCGCTAGTGAACGGCGATGTCGGAGACCACGTTGAGCAGGTAGACGCCCGTGACGATGAGGCCGATACCGACGACACCGGCGAGGTCGAGCCGCTGTCCGAGAAACGCGGTGCCGATGGCCGCGATGAGTACGATCGCACCCGCCGACCACGTCGCGTAGACGAGTCCGATGGGTAGCTGACCGAGAATCAGACTCAGGAGGTAGAACGACGCGAGATAGCCGACGACGACGACGGCGGTCGGGACCGGGTTCGTGAACCCCGCCGAGTACTGGAGCGCGGTCGTCGCGATGACCTCGATGACGATCGCCAGGCCGAGGAGGGGATAGGGGTTCATCGTTCGATCCGCCGAGGGCGATCGTATACTTCGTTCGATATTTCCTCCGGGTCGTCGCGGTCGCACGCGACGATGCTCGTCAGCGGAGGAACCCGAGGAGCTCGTAGTCGTGGTCGGGAGTGTACCGGCGGAACAGCAGGCTGTTCGAGAGCACCGAGACCGACGAGAACGCCATCGCGGCCGCGGCCAGCGCGGGCTGGAGCAGGCCCAGCGAGGCCAGCGGGATCATCGCGGTGTTGTAACCGAGCGCCCAGAAGAGGTTCTGTCGGATCTTCCGGAGCGTGCCGTCGCTGATGCGGATCGCCTTCACCACGTCGAGCGGGTCGTCGCGCAACAGGGTGATGTCGGCGGCCTCGATGGCGACGTCGGTCCCGGAGCCGATCGCGGTCCCGACGACGGCGGTCGCGAGCGCCGGCGCGTCGTTGACCCCGTCGCCGACCATCATCGCCGTCCGCCCGTCCCGCTGGATGTCGTCGATGGCGGCCGATTTGTCCTCGGGGAGGACCCCCGCGCGGACGTTCGCGGGGTCGATGCCGACCGCCTCGGCGACCGCCGCGGCCGTCCGCTCGTTGTCGCCGGTGATCATGTGGACCGAAACATCCCGGTCGTGGAGCGCCGCGACGGCCTCCTCGGCGCTCCCCTTGACCGTATCGGCGGTGGCGACGAGCCCGAGCAACGCGTCCCCCCGTGCGACCAGCATCGCGGTCTTGCCCTCGCCTTCGAGCCGGTCGAGCTCCTCGGCGGCGACCGAGGGATCGATACCGTTGTGGCGTACGAACGTGCGGTTGCCGACGAGTACCGCCTCTCCGCCGACCGTCGCGCGCACGCCTTGCCCCGGCACGTTCTCGAAGTCTTCGGGGTCGGTGAGATGGATACCGCGCTCTTCGGCCCCGTCGACTATCGCCCGCGCGAGCGGGTGTTCGCTCCCGGACTCGGCGCTCGCGGCGGCGTGGAGCACCGTCGCCTCGTCGGTTCGGTTCGTCGTGGCTTCCGTGCCGCCGCTGACCGTTCGCGTACCGCCGTCGGCCGCCGTCTCGGAATCGTCCGTGGCGGAAGTGGCATTGAGGGGAACGACGTCGGTCAGTTCCATCGCGCCCTCGGTGAGCGTCCCCGTCTTGTCGAACACGACCGTGTCGACGTCCTTGGCGCGTTCGAGGACGTCACCGCCCTTGAACAGGATGCCGTTTCCCGCGCCGATCGAGGTGCCGACCATCGTCGCCGCCGGGGTCGCGAGCCCGAGCGCACAGGGACAGGCGATCAGGACGGCCGAGGCGAACACCACGACCGCGAACTCGAAGACCGAGACCGTACCGCCGGCGGCCGCCGGGCCGCCCGCGACGAGGCCCCACAGCGGCAGCCAGCCGACGAAACCGGCCAACGCTTCGGGGAACAGATACCAGACGACCCCCCACAGCAGCGCGTTCGCGATCACGACCGGCACGAAGTACGCCGAGATACGGTCGGCGAGGTTCTGGATGTCCGGCTGGCGCGACTGGGCCTCCTTCACGGTGTGAACGATCTGCTGGAGCGCCGTGTCCGAGCCGACCTTGGTCGCCTCGACCGTGAGGACGCCGTTCTCGTTGATGGTCGAGCCGACCACTTCGTCGCCCGCTTCCTTCTCGACGGGCACCGACTCGCCGGTGACCATCGACTCGTCGACCGCCGACCGCCCGTCGACGACGACGCCGTCGGTCGGGACCCGTTCGCCCGGCCGGACCTTCATCCGGTCGCCGACGGCGACCTCGTCGAGCGGGACCTCCGTTTCGTCGCCGTCCGCATCGACGACGGCCGCGGTGTCGGCCTCCAGTTCGAGGAGGTGCTGGAGCGCCGCGCCGGCCCGCCCCTTCGAACGGGCTTCGAGGTAGTTGCCGAGCGTGATGAACACGAGGATCAGCGCGGCCGTATCGAAGTACATACTCCCCGCGAGCACGCCCAGCAGGACCACCACCGAGTAGAGATAGGCCGTCGAGGAACCGAGGGCTATCAGTACGTCCATGTTGGCGCGGCGGTTCCTCACGACCGCCTTGTAGGCGTTGGCGTAGAACGGCCGCCCGAGCACGACCTGGACCGGCGTCGCGAGCAGGAACTCGACCCAGCCCAACTCCAGCCCGAAGACCGTCTCGGGGAGCGCGCCGCCACCCAGTACCAATTTCTCGACCATGAACGCGATCAGCGGGAGGGACAGCGCCGCGCCGAACAGCGTGAGCCGTCGCTGGCGGCGAATCTCGCCCTCGTGCGCGGTATCGCGGCGCTCCGATTCCGAGCCGTCGCTCCCGTCGTCGCGTACCGGGGAGTAGCCGGCGTCCTCGATCGCCTCGTAGAGGCGTTCGTGGTCGGTCTCGGCGGGGTCGTACTCGACGGTCGCCTCGTCGGTCGCGTAGTTGACCGCCGCCGAAATCACGCCCGGCACGCGTTCGAGCGCCTGCTCGTTCGTCTCGGCGCAGTTCGCACACGTCATGTCCGTGATGGCGATGGAGACCGAGGTGCTCACCGCCTCGTAGCCGGCGTCGTCGACCGCAGCGTAGATGGCCGCCAGCGACGCTTCGTCGGGGTCGTACTCGACGGTCGCCTCGTCGGTCGCGTAGTTGACCGTCGCCTCGCTCACCCCCTCGAGGCCGTGCAACGACGCCGTTATCGACTCGGCGCACGTCGCACAGCTCATGCCCCGGATGTCGAGGTGTACGCTTCGCTTGCTCATCGATAGTACATACGGGGTCCTCGTTCAATGCCTCTCTTCTTCAGATACGTAGGTTCTGAAGGATCCTGGCCTACGATCCGAAGGCGGTCGACGGCTCCGGACCCCGGGTTCCTACGGCATCCCGACTGGGACAGCGAACGGGTCCGTCGTTCGGTCGGGTCAGGCGTCGGCGCTGAACTGTTCGTACCGGGCCTCGAACTGCTCCAGACACGACGGACAGCAGAGGTAGTAGAGGTCGCCGTCGACGCGGAGGGTCTCGCCCTCCTCGCCGACCTCGTTACCGCACTCGGCGCAGGTTATCGCGAGGTCGGTCCCGCCGACCTGTGGCGTCCAGTCGGCATCCGTGAGGACGACGACCTCGTAGTCGGTTATCGTGTCCAGCCCGTCCCCATCGAACGTATCCGAGAGGAACGCCCGGACGTTCGCGTCCGGGAGGCGTGACTGGAAGAAGACCCGCGGGTCGGCGGCCGTGAACACGTGCTCGACCCCGTCCGTGTGCGTGAGCGTCTCACGGACCGCCTCGACCGAGTCCGGTCGTACCGACAGCTCGACCAGGACGGGCGTGCCGCCACGAAGCTTCGAGCGGTCGAGGTCGAGGGTGAACCGGCGGATGACCCCGAGCTCCCCGAGTCGGCTCACGCGGTCGGAGACCGACGGGGAACTGAGGCCGACCGCGTCGGCGATCTCACGATACGGCCGGCGGGCGTCCTCGGTCAGCAGGCGGAGGATCTCCGAGTCGGTCTCGTCCAGGGTTCGCATACTCGACATAGGTATCGGAACTGGAAACCGATTTCGCCTTGGTTTGTAAGGTATATTCCCGACTGGCCTTCCGTCGGTAGCCGACGTGGGGATAGTACCGACCTCCGAATCGACCCGTCCCCCTGGGTCGTCCCTACGTATCGTCCTCGTAACGTGGACGACGAACGAGCGCTACGTCGGCCGTGGCACCGGAAGCGCCCGATGCGGGCGTGGCGGCACGAGGTAGTTCCCGCGGTTGGTGACGCTCATGTACTGGAGGATGCCGTTGTTGTTCTTCTGCCCGAGCGCGGATTCGGACGCGAGGTCGGTGCCGTTCATCGCATCGCGCGTCCGGGTGAAGTCCTCGGTCGTCCGTTGGAGCGAGAGGAAGTGGAGCCCGGCGTCGCCGCCGTCGGTCGAGTCGAAGTCCCGTCTGAGGATGATCGGGCGGTCGTTCTCGCGCGCCGAAACCATCTTCTGGGAGTGACCGACGACGCCCGACTCGCGCGCCGCCGTCTCCGCCGGTGCGCAGTCGTCCATCCCGCTCGCGTTTCCGAGGTTCTCGCCGACGCCCTCCACTGCACCCGACTCCGCGTGTGCGGGACAGAACATCTTGCTGACCCGCTGTGACCGGCTGTCCTGGTCGTACCACTGGTCGAGGTGGAGCTGGATCTTCGAGATCTGCTGTACCGTTCCGTCCACGAACGGGCCCGACTGAATCGTCACGCGGTCCTCGGTCGCCTGGTTCTCGTCGAACCCCGATTTGAACCCCATGTAGAGGGGCGCGTCGTCCGGCACCGGCTCGGAGTCGGGGATCCCGTCCACGTCCTGGTTGTCGGCGGGCAGTCCGTCGCCGACGAACCCCGTCCGGCGGTCGGTCCGTTCGAGCACGCCGTCGAGATCCGCCTCGATGGAAACCCCGTTGAGTTCGTCCTGCTCCCCGAGGAGGGCCCGTTCGGCCCCGAGGACGACGCTGCCGTAGTCGCTCGCGAGGTGGACGACCGCGTCGGGGGTATCGAGCGTCGGCTCCTCGAACGGGGTGAGCGCCTTCGGTTTCGCGAGATCCACCGACTCCGGGAGCGGGTCGCCGAACCGCTCGAAGTACGCCGACGAGTAACTCACCGTGAAGAGCAACCCGTCGTTCGAGCGGGGATACGCGTGTTCGAGCCCCCGAAGCGCCCGTTCGACGGTCCGGCGGTCGGCATCCGTCGGTGTGCCGTCGCCGGCGTAGTCGAGATACAGCAGAACCCGGTGGCGCGGACCGAGGTGGTTGTCGGCGTCGTCCAGGTCGAGAACGTCGTTCCAGGCGTGCTGGCGCGCCGGGAACCCCGAGAGGTCGTCGGGGCCCTGCGGGAGGTCGGGGGTGTCCTCACGCGCCGTACACGCCGCAAGCGCCGACCCGCCGCCGATAGCGACCGCGGCCTTCACGAACGCACGTCGCGAGACGCCACGGTCCGTGCGAGGAAGCATACGATATCGTGGGTCCGGAGTCAAAAGCGCGTTCTGGTTCGTCCATCGAACGCGACGCCGTCCTCCGATATCCACCGGCCGATGGGCCACGTTCAGGAGGGCGGCCGACCCGCCACGACCGACCAGCACTCACGCACGCCGACGGCCAACAGGACGGCCGCAGCGCCCGCCGCGGCGAGGTCCTGAACGAACAGGGGTATCGACCACGCGACCGCGAAGGTGACGCCGGCCGCGACGACGTAGACGGTCTGCATCAGCCCGACCGCGACGACCGCTCCGGAGGTGTCGGCAGCGCTGACGTGGGTTCCCGCCACGACGGCGGTCTCGGCGACGGTGTGGAGCGTCAGCAACACCGCTGCGGTCACCCCGACCACGCCACCCGCGATGTACGCACCGGCGAGCGCCGTGCCCTCGACGAACTGGTGAAGCGTCAACGCACCGGTGGTCGAAAGCGCTACCGCCCTGTCGTCGTCGACACGCGTCCGTCGGGAGAGCCCTATCGCGCCGAGGACGCCCGACGCGCCGGCCAGCAACGCGAGTCCCGGCTTCGATGGGCCGAGCGGGAGCAACACGAGGACACCGACGAGACTCAGTCCGACCCCGAGCGCGCCGGAGAACCCTCTCCCTCCGAACCGACTCGGTGGGCGTCTGACCCGTGCCAGGATCACGCCGACCCCACCGAGCGAGCCAACGAGGGCCGACCCGACCACGAGGACCGGGAAACGAAACCCGACGGTGGCCCCCGTGGAGGGCACGTGCGCCGTGGCGAGGAGCGGTCCCACGCCGAGCGTGACGACCCCGACGAGCAGCGGTGCAGCCACCCGAGCCCCCCATCGATCGGTGTCGACCCCGAGTCCGTTCGGCAGTCTCATGCGATTGGGTGCCTCAATCGCCCGACGCCTTCGCGGACGGTGCGTCGACCCGAACGATGCAAGACCTCGGTTCCTGGCTCATCCGGTCGGCACGAACGAGGTTCCCCGTGAGCGCGAGTACCGTAACCCCGAAGAAGACCATCCCCACCGGGGAGGCGAGGTCGATGAACAGCCAGTAGAGCGGCATCGCGGTGGAGGGGCCGAGGAGGACGACCGCGAACTCCGCGAGCACGGGGCCACAACAACAGCACGCGTTCGGCGCTGTCAGCGCGAGCGCCCCCGTGATGGCGTTCGTCGTCGTGTCGTTCCCCCCGGCGTCGGCTCCGTCGCCCTTCCAGAAGTGGGCGATGGCCGCCCCGTTCAGCCCGACCAGCCCACCGAGCAGCCCGACGAAGAGGACCACACCGGGCGAGAGCGCCGCCCGGAACGGAACGTACGGTGGCGTCGCGAACAGGTCCGGCGGCAGGACGGCTTCGAGGACGGGCGTGACGAACGGAAGTCGGGGAACGAAGAGTTCGAGCGCGGGCCAGGTCGCCAGCGGCGCGAGGATCGGGAACAGCTCCAGGTCGATCCGGGTCCACGAGAGCCCGACGCCGTCGTCGATGGCGAAGCTCAACATTCCCGAGGAGAAGAGGAAGAACACGGCGGCGAGGAGCGCGATCCCGGCACCGAAGCGTCGCGCGAGGCGGTCCCGCCGGAGGTCGGCCAGCAGGTGGCGACAGTCGCGCCAGAGGATGTAGCCCACCGTCACCGGCAGCGCGAGTTCGAGGAGATACCCCATCGGGTTGGTCGGACCGTAGACCCCGAGCGCGTCCATGGCGGCCGAATAGGAGATCCAGAGCCCGAGGACGACCCCGAGGATCGCGTATCGGGGGCGCGAGGGCCATCGAAGCCGGACCACGACGAAGCTCCCGGTCAGCACGAGCGCGCCGACGAGGAGCGTCGCCGGGTAGAACGCCGCCTCCGGGATCGGGGACTGCGAGACCGAGAACGACTGTATCTGTGAGAGCTGTACCAGCCCGACGCCACCGGCCGCGACGAGTACCAGTCCGCAGAACACGCCATAGACGGCGTAGTGTGCGGTCCCCGAGTCGAGCGTCCGGCCGAGGTAGATGCTCGCGGCGACGACGACGAGCCCGATAACGAGCGGGAGCAGCGACGCCCACTGGACGATCCTGACCGTCCCGCCGTGGGCGGACGCGAGCGGGACGAACTGGAGCGCACCGACGAGTATCGCCGCCCGGAGACCGCCACGGGCCAGCAGCCCCAGACCCGCCGACGGTTCGAACCCGCCATTCATCGTGTATCGTGAGACCCTCGAACACTGGTGGAGAAGAGCGTGTCGTATTCGCTACCGGTTCGCCGGGAGTCGTCCCGGGCGGAGAGAGACGAATCCGATCCGGAGTCATCGTCCATCCCTCGGCGGAAGGAGGAGGGTTCGAAATAGTGTTCTGGTGCGCCCATCGAAAGCCGCCTCCCTGGCCCGGAGGAACCGACGGGAGTATCCTTATCGTTCTACGACATAAAGGGGCGATATGAAACGTCGATGGTTCGTGCTAGTTGGCGGCCTCGTCATCGCACTCCCCTCGGCGATCGTCGTCGCCTTCGGGTTCCCGTCACCGGCCGAGCCGGCCA
This sequence comes from Halococcus hamelinensis 100A6, assembly GCF_000336675.1. NCBI lineage: Archaea > Methanobacteriati > Methanobacteriota > Halobacteria > Halobacteriales > Halococcaceae > Halococcus > Halococcus hamelinensis. Next base: position 10,505 of record NZ_AOMB01000030.1, read on the forward strand.
CCGCCCTCTTGCTCGGCGGGATGATCCTCGCCGGGGTCTTATTCGTCCTTGGTGGACTCGACCGCCGATTCGGCGGTGTCGAGTGGTACCAGTTCGTCGGGGTCGGCAACGTCCTGGTCGGCGTTTCGCTCGCCCTCGGCCAGTTGATCCCGGTTCTGAACGGGACGACGGCCTACGACGGGAGTGTGCTGCCCGCTCTCGTCCTGTTCACCCTCGTCGGCGGGGGCTCGATAGTGTTCATCGGTGCCGACTGGATCCGCGGGGGACACCACTTCGACCTCTCGGTCTTCGAGTCGGGACCGCTCCTCTCGTCAGGGACCGGGAAACGGGGCTGACGAACGACGACACGGCGCTCGATACTCTCACATGAACACGAAGAAACAGGCTTTGCTCGGACAGGGACTGACTGCCATCGCGATGGTGCTGCTGATCTACGAACGGACTGCGGATCCCGAACCCACAGCACCCCGGCTGTTCGGCGTCGATTGGCTCGTGCTGGTCGCGGTCGTGATACTGCTCGTCAGCCTCGGCATCGTCTTCCGAGTTCTTCGAGCCGAGACCGGCTCCAGCGACGCACGAACCGAGTGACCTTCTCACGGAACCGCTGACGACGCACATCGGGGCTCCGGATTCGAGATGCTTATCACGCCCGCTCGTCCAATTTTTACCGGAATGTCAAACGAGCCAGCGCGGCACGATACCGGTCCCGTCGCCGGCGAGACGGTCCGGCACGGAACCGGTGTGGAGTCGAACCGGGCCTTCCCGACGAACACTTATCCCGACCATCTCGACCCGTTCGTCCTCTTCGAGCGGTTCTTCATCCAGCCCGAGCGGGGCTTTCCGATGCACACCCACGGGGGATTCGAGATCGTCTCGTACATGATCGAGGGCGGGATGGACCACGGGGACTCCCTCGGCGTCACGCACACGGCCACCGAAGGCGACGTCATGCGGATCACCGCCGGGAGCGAGATCCAGCACTCCGAGTTCCCCGCCGACGGGGCCGCGTGTAGCGGACTCCAGCTCTGGGTGAACCTCCCGCGCGAGGCCAAGGAGGTCGAGCCCAGTTACGACGACGCGACCGGCGACGACCTCCCGACGGAGGCGGAGGACGGTGCCACCGTGACCACCGTCGTCGGCGACGGGTCACCGATCGAACTTCGCACGCGAATGGAGTACCTCGACGTCGCGGTCACCGACCGCTGGACGTGGACGATACCGGACGGCTGGTCGGGCTTCCTCTACGGCGTCGACGGCCACGGAACGGTCGACGGGGACCGGTTCGCGGCTGGGGACGTTCTTCCGGTCACGAGCGCCGAAGACCTCGACCTCGAACGCGACGGGGCGGAGGCGTTCCGTGTGGTCGCCGTCGCCGGGTCGCCACACGAGGAGCCGATCCAGCAGCGAGGCCCGTACGTCCGCTGACCGGGCTCCCCCGCCGAACGTTTTCCGGTGGATGTGTCGCGGATCCGTCTCGTAAAACGGTGAGCGGTCGGAACGACGGGAGGTGCAACCACGAATCTAATACGTCGCTCCACCCTATCGGGCGTATCGATGACCCCGGACAGTGAACGAGGATCTTCTACGGACACCGAGCGGGCGATCATGGAGGCGACCTTTCGGGCGCTCAGCAAGCACGGCTACGTCGACCTCCGACTGCGCGACATCGGCGACGAGTTCGAGATGACCCGCCAGTTGATCCACTACTACTACGACGGCAAGCACGACCTCATCTCGGCGTTCCTCGAGTACGTGATCGAACAGTACGAGGGCAGCGTCGCGGTCGACGAGAGCGACGACCTCTGGGCGGAACTGGACGCGAGGATCGACCAGTGTCTCTTCGGCCCGGAGTTCGCCAGCGACTTCGACCACTGGGACCGGATGCGCGTCTACCACGAGCTGTTCTCGCAGGCCCAGAACGACGACCAGCACCGCGAGATATTCAACCGCCACTACACCAAGATCCGCCGCAGCATCACCCGCGTCATCGAACGCGGGATCGAGCAGGGCGTCTTCCGCGACGTCGACCCCGAGAACACGGCGCAGTTCATCACCGACGCGATACACGCCGCACGCGGACGGCGGATCTCGCTCGGCCACGACGAAGCGCCCGAGCAGATACGCCGCGCGCTGGACGAGTTCGTCATCTCCTCGCTCGCCCCGCCGGGCGAGGAACCCGAGTTCAAAAGCGCCCGTTCGACCGCCCGAAACTGACCGTCCACGACGGCTCGACAGCCGCGATCCGATCCCCTTTCCGGGGATCGTTTCCCTCGTTCTGCCTCCGGAGTTCGGTTGTGGGGTCACCCCGATCGGAACCGGAACCGACCGGATGCCGACCGCTCGACTTCGTCCTTCGAATTTTACCAATCGGTAAACTTAATGGAGCGGGTCGACGATACACGAGGAGAGCCATGACCGACTCACGACCGGACGACAGCACCGACCAGCGAGCCGACGAGGGCCCCACGAACCGATGAGGATCGGACGGTTCGGGGCCGACGACGAACCGGCGTGGGTTGGCGTGGTCGACGGCGGGACGACCTACGACGTCCGGGAGGCGGCAGCCGAGATCGGTATCGACCTCCCCAGGGGAACCGTCGACCTCCTCGCGACGTGGGGGTGGCGGGAGAAGGTCGAACTCGCTGTCGAGTACGCCGCGGAGACTGGCGAGGCGACCTACGACGTCGAATCGCTCGACCGATACGCCCCGGTCACCGACCCGGCGAAGGTGGTCTGTGTCGGGCTGAACTACGCCGACCACGCCGACGAGGGCGGGTTCGAGGCACCCGACGCGCCGGTGCTGTTCTCGAAGTTTCCCACGGCGCTCACGGGACCGGAGGCGGCGATCGAGTGGGACCCGGCGCTCACGGAAGCGGTCGACTACGAGGGCGAACTCGTCGCCGTCATCGGGGACCGGGCCCGGAACGTCGCGCCGGAGGACGCGCTCGACCACGTCGCCGGCTACACGGTGGGCAACGACGTCTCCGCGCGTGACCTCCAGTTGGCCGACGAACAGTGGGTTCGCGGTAAGAGCCTCGATACGTTCGGCCCGCTGGGCCCCGACATCGTCACCCCCGAGGAGATCCCCGACCTCGGGGACCTCGACGTCTGGACCGAGGTCAACGGCGAGCGGCTTCAAGAGTCGAACACCCGTCACCTCGTCTTCGGGATCGACGAGCTGGTCTCGTTCTGCTCGCGGGCCTTCACCCTCGAACCCGGCGACGTGATCTACACCGGGACGCCCGACGGCGTCGGCTACTTCAGGGACCCGCAGGTCCTGCTCGAGGACGGCGACTCGGTCACCGTCGGCGTCGAAGGGGTCGGCGAACTCCACAACCCCTGTGCCCATACCGACCGGTAAGGGCCTCCTCTCGGGAGGGCGTTTACCAACCAGTAAAATCGGCCGCTAACCCGAACGGTATATGTTTTTACTGCATGGTAAACGACGGAGTACGATGGGAGAAATAAGCCGACTACACCACGTAACGGCGTTCGCGAGCGACCCGCAGCGGAACCTGGATTTCTTCACGGAGGTGATCGGGCTGCGGTTCATCAAGCGAACGGTCAGGTTCGACATCCCCGAGGAGATCTACCACCTCTACTACGGGGACGAGGCCGGAACCGCCGGCTCGATCGTGACGTACTTCCCGGTCACGGACATGAACGAGGGCCTCGTCGGGAAGGGACAGATCAGCGCCGCCGGCCTCGTCATCCCCGAGGGGTCGGTCGAGTACTGGACCGACCGCTTCGAGGAGCACGACGTCGAGCACACCGTCGAGGAACGGTTCGGCGAGACCGCGATCGGTTTCACCGACCCCGACGGGACCCCGTTCGAACTCGTCACCGGCGAGTCCGACATCGAACCCTGGGACGGCGGCCCGGTCCCGGCGGAACACGGCGTTCGGGGGCTCCACGGCGTCACGATACACTCGAACGACCCGGCGGGGACCTTCCGTGCGCTCGAAACGATGGACTGGAGCCGGGTCGGCCGGGCCGACTACCCGCAGGCCGGCGACCACGTTCGGTACGAAGCGCCAGGCGACCGGCGCGGCGCGAACGTCGTCGACGTTCTCGTTCGTCCGAACGCGCCACAGGGCGTACAGGGGACCGGGACCTTCCTGCACGTCGCCTTCGACACCGGCGAGAAGTGGGAGCAAAAGGAGTGGAGCGAGCGCTTCCGCGAGGCGGGCCTGATAACGACCTCGCGGAAGGACCGGGATTACTTCTGGTCGATGTACTTCACCGAACCCGGCGGCACGACCTTCGAGTTCGCGACCGAGGGCCCGGGCGTGACGCTCGACGAGAGCGTCGAGGCGCTCGGTTCGGAACTCAAGGTGCCGGACTGGCTCGACGTCGACGTGAGCGAGATCGACGAACAGCTCCCGGACCTCACGACGGACTGACCGAGGCGACGGACCCGGGCCGTCTTCGAGTTTCGACCCGACAGCGGCCCACCCGGTCGCCCGCACGAACAGCTACTATGCGACGCCGCTTCGACGGAACACGACGATGGAACCAGAACGAGCCTCCCCGACGAAACGACCCACCGACGCCGACTACACGACCGAACCGGACGACGAGCTTCCCGCCGAGCTGACGACGCTGCCGTGGATAGACGTCCACAACCACGCACACACCCTCTCGTGGAACGACCGGGAACGGTTCGCGCTGAGCGGCTGTCACGAGATGGTCATGATGGCCGCGGCGTACTACTGGACACCGTACAAACCGGTCGCGCCCGAGGACGTTCGCTATCTCTGGGACGACGCGCTCAATCGTCTCGACCCGATCCGCCGGTCACACGTCTTCGATGCGAGTCTCGGCATCGGGATCCACACCGGCGCGCGCGTCGAGAACGTCGAGGAGTTGCTCGACGTGATGCCCGACTACCTCGCACTCGACGCGGTCCAGGCCGTCGGCGAGATCGGCATCACCGGCTCACAGCACGTGAGTCGATGGGAGCTCGACGCACAGCGAACGGTGATGCGCGAACAGTTGGAGCTCGCCGCCGACTACGACCTTCCGGCGGTCGTCCACACGCCGCCGAACCTCGACAACGTGGACGTCCCCTACCGGGAGCGGGGACCGATCCCCGGCTACGAGCTGAACGGCGACCTCCAGCGCGAGTCGGTCATCGAAGCCGCGGACACGAAACGCGCCGCGACGGAGCTGGACGTCGAACTCGCCGAGGAGGCGGGCCTCCCCGACGAACAGCTGGTGCTCTCCCACGCCGACCGCGACATCGCCCCGTTCGTGCTCGAGAACACCGACGCGTACGTGAGCTTCACGATCAGCTATCCCTGGTTGCTCGGGGTCACCGCGCGGGACGTCGCGGCCGTCATCGACGAATACGGCCCGGAGCGCGTTATGATGGAGACCGACAGCGCGGGCATCCTCCGAAGCGACGTCTTCTCCTTTCGACGGGCGATCTTCGACCTCTACCGGCTGGGAATCGAGGTCGAGACGATCCGCGAGGTCGTCTACGAGAACCCCCGCCGCGTACTGAGCTAACGCGGTCGGGGCCGAACTCGATTTTCGGGGGACGGTGAGTTCTCGGGACGGGTCCTCGTCGACTGGTGGACCGAATCGGACGGGTTTCCCACCAGGGACTGAGTCGGACGGTTTCCTCGCCGGATCAGAACGTTTTTACTGATTAGTAAAATAGGAGGTAGTATGGTAGACGTCGCGATCGTCGGTGGCGGTCCCGCCGGCCTCAGCGCAGCACTGTTCGCCCAGAAGAACGGGCTCGAAACCGCCGTCTTCGATACGGACGACACCTGGATGCACAAGGCCCACCTGTTCAACTATCCCGGCGTCGGCTCCATCGACGGGACGGACTACATGGAGGTCCTCCGGACCCAGGTCGACGACTTCGGTGTCGAGCGCCACCAGGGGGCAGAGGTCACCGCCGTCGCGGAGAACGACGACGGCTTCACCGTCTCGACCGAGGACGAGGAGTACGAGGCGAGCTACGTGGTTCTGGCGACGGGCGCGAAGCGCGACCTCGCCGAGGACCTGGGCTGTGCGTTCACCGACGAGGGCGCTGTGGACGTGGACGTCACGACCGAGACGAGCGTCGAGGACGCCTACGCGACGGGCGCGATGGTCCGCGCCGAGGAGTGGCAGGCGGTCATCGCCGCGGGCGACGGTGCCGCGGCGGCGCTCAACATCCTCACGAAGGAGAAAGGCGAGCACTACCACGACTTCNGATGGTCCGCGCCGAGGAGTGGCAGGCGGTCATCGCCGCGGGCGACGGTGCCGCGGCGGCGCTCAACATCCTCACGAAGGAGAAAGGCGAGCACTACCACGACTTCAACGTGCCCGCCGACGCCGAGGAGGTCTTCGGCGCGATGGCCGACGACGACTGAGACGGCGACCGCGGCCACGACGGTGGAACGCTGGCTCACGTGGTTTCGATCGGGATCGAACTTCGAGCCGATTTTCAGCCCCTGAAAATCCGGGAAACCGATTTTACCCGTCCGGGACACGACCCGTTTAGAGCCTCCGACCGCCCGTCGGGGCTCTATCAGGGAGACCCCTCTCCTCTGGCATCACCTTTATTACACTACCACCTTCCATGTTTCTCAACGACTGTCGGCGATTTCATCCAAACCACCAATGACAGCGATCGATACCACCGACCTGACGAAACGCTACGGAAGCACGCTCGCCGTCGACTCCCTCTCGCTCTCGGTGCCGGCGGGAACCGTCTACGGGTTCCTCGGTCCGAACGGAGCGGGCAAGACCACCACGATGCGGATGCTCACGGGGCTCACACGTCCCTCCGGCGGGACTGGGACCATCGCGACCGCCCCGATCACCGACCGCGACCGGCTCCGACCCCACATCGGCTATCTCCCCGAGGAGCCGCCGCTCTACGAGGAGACGACCGCCGAGGAGCAACTCGACTACGCCGCCGGGCTCCACGACCTCCCCACCGACACGGCACACGAACGGATCGACCGCCTCCTCACGGATCTCGGTCTCGCGGCCGACGCCGGCACACGTATCTCGGAGTACTCGAAGGGGATGCGCCAGAAGGTCGCCTACGTCCAGGCCGTCCTCCACGAACCCGACGTGGTCTTCCTCGACGAACCCACGTCGGGGTTGGACCCCCGTGCCGCCCGGACGCTTCGCGGGATGATCGCCGACCTCGCCGACGGCGGGACGACGGTCTTCCTCTCGACGCACATCCTACCGGTCGTCGAGGCGGTCGCCGACACGGTGGGCATCCTCTACGACGGCCGACTCGTCGCCGAGGACGCGCCGGACGCCCTGACGAACCGTGCCGAGGCCGGCGAAACCGGCAGTCTCGAGGACGCTTTCCTCGAAATCACCACCGACGGGAGCCGGGAGGCCACCGATGGCTGAGTCGAGGTGGGCACGCCACGCGCTCGGCATCGGGCTGTTCGAGTTCCGGCGCTCGGTGCGCGCGATCCGGCGCGACAAAGCCCGGCTCGGGATGATGGCCCTCGCCGTGGTGGGGCCGTCGGCGGTGCTGACCGCGCTTCTCGCGGTGTTCGCGAGCGAGATCCGCGGTATCGGGCCGCTTTCCGTACCGAACGCGGTCAGGGGCATGGTCGCACTGTTCTGGCTGTTCGCGGTGTTCATCGTCGGTCAGCGCATGGTCTCGGCGCACGCCCACGTCGAGGCCGAGTCGATGATGCTCACGAGCGTCTCGGCGCGGGCGGTCGCGGGCGGGCTGGTCGTCGCCGAGACGCTCCGCGTGCTCGCCTACGTCGGACTGTACGCCGTCGTGGGGACCGCCGCCGCGGTGTTGCTGTTCGGGTCGCTCGCGAGCCTGGTGCTCGTCCCGACGACGACCGTGCTGTTCGCCGCCACCGCGGTCGTCGCGGCGACCGCGTGTGGGTACGCGGTAGCGTGGCTGATCGCGAGTTCGCCGTTCGTCGCGCGCCACAAGACGGTTCTCGGTATCGTCGCGGCGTTGGCGCTGATGGGCGTGTATCTCCTCTTCATCTACTCCCCGCTCGGTATCGTGAGCCCGACGTCGCTCGCGTGGTTGCCGATGGCGTGGTTCGTCGACCTCGCGACGACCGGATCGCCGTTCGTCGGTTCGCCGATTCGGGCGGCCGGGGCGCTCCTCGGTAGCCTCCTCCTCGTCGTGGTGGGTGGGGCTCTCGTCGAGCGCGAGGCGGTCGCGCTCTGGTTCACCGAACCGGTGAACCCCGATGCGGACGGCGCGACCCGTGAGACGGTGGATTCGGGGGCGGCTCGGTTCTCGCATCGCGGCGCGCTCGCTGCCGCCGTGAGCCCGCTCGTCGTTCCGGACCGCCTCTCGACGCCGACGAGGCGCGTCGCCGAGTGGACGCTGCTCCGCACTCGACGCGACCCGAACCGAACGACGTTCCTGCTGGTTCCGGTCTTCGCTATCGGGAGTTCGCTCGTGAGTTCGGGCTACCAATCGGGGTCGGTCACGGCCGTCGCAGCACCGCTGTGTGCGGTGATGCTGCCGTGGCTCGCCGGCGCGCTGTTCGCCCTGAACCCCCTCGGCGACGAGGGGCGAGTGTTGCCGATGACGCTCACGACGGTCCCAGGTCGGCAGTACGTTCGGGGACTCATGACACCCGGCTTGCTCCTCGGTCTCCCGGCCGTCCTCGTCGTGACGGCCGTCGCGAGCGTGTTCTCGCCCTACACGCTCGTCCGACGGATCGAGACGGTCGTCCTCGGCGGAGCGCTGACCGTGATCGCGGTCGCCATCGCGCCCGCGGTCGGCATGGCGTTCCCGCGGTTCAGTGCCATCAGCGTCGGGCGGAGCGACGACGTGCTCCCGCCGCGAATGACCGCCGTGTTCGTCCACCTGGTGGCGGTCGTCGTCCCCGGCGGGCTGTTGGTGCTGCTCACGGTGGTTCCGGGGCTCACACGGGGACTCCTCGGTGCGTTGTTCGGCTCGTTACCGGCGTTGCTGCTCGGACTGCTTGCGGGGTCCCCCGGTGGACCGGTCTCGATGGCTGCCGGCTGGTTCGACGGGCTGGGGGACGCGATCCGCGCGCTCGACCTCGTCCAGCTTCAGGTCGTCACCAGCGCGGTGCTCCTCGTCGTCGGTTTCGCCGTCGCGCTCTCGCTCTACCGGAACGCCATCTCTCGGTTCGAACGCTTCTCGCCGCCCTGATGCCCTCGTCGGGCGTTTCGGCCCACCGACGAACGGTGCCATACCTCTCCTGCCAACTGCTACTTCTGGATCCTGTGAAGCGGATTAGACGAGGCTAACGATCGAATTGGCTCAAAAGAATTATATCGTTCGCTCTCTCACTTCCACGTAAGTATGAACGACGATCCACGTTCGGGGGGAAGCACCGTCCTCCGCTCCATCCGTCGGGACGGACGTTCGGGACCCACGGACCGATGATCCCCCTGGACCTCACCGCTCAGGGAGCGGTCGACATCTTCCTCGGGTCCGTGCGTGACGGCTTCGTCCAGGTCTCGGCGTTCGTCGCGGTCACCGTCCTGATCTTCGGCTATCTCCAGTACCGAACGGGCGGGCGAGTGGTTCGGTTCCTCGAGAACAACGAACACCTCCAGCCGCTCGCGGGTGGACTGTTGGGACTCACCCCCGGCTGCGGCGGCGCGATCGTCGCGATGCCGCTGTACATCCGCGGGACGATCAGCTTCGGGACGGTCGTGGCGACGCTCGCCGCCACTGCCGGCGACTCGGCGTTCGTGATCCTCGCGCTCGCACCCGAGGCCGCGGTCTACGCGTACGTGATGGCGTTCGTCTCGGGCGTGCTGTTCGGTTACGCGATCGACTTTTGGGGTCTCGGGGTCGGGCGCGTCGACCGCGCCGTCGAGCGGATCAGTCGTCCGATGACCGACGGCGGGTTCGCGACCACGAGCGTCGCTGCTGGCGGGCCGAGCGTCGCCGGGTTCGAGATGGACGACGGCGGACACGACCACGAACGGAACACCTCGGGGTTCATGGCGAAGTTCACCCACGGCGTCCACGTCGTCTGGTGGGCGGTGGCGCTCGCCGGTCTCACCGCCGGCGTGCTGTATCTCGCCCGCGGCGCGCCCGAGGTGCCGTTCGAGTACGGGCCCACGTTCTTCGGGCTGTTCACCGTCGCCGGCCTGGTGGGAACGACCCTCTCCTTTTACCTCCACTTCTTCGGCCGTCGATTCATCGGCGAGGGCGATGCGGGACGCATCCGGGAGACGTACACGGACGCCTACGACACCTTCCAGCACGCCGCGATGGAGACCAGCATGGTCACCGTCTGGGTGATCGGTGCCTACCTCGTCTACGAGTACGGCGTGGCGCTGCTCTCGATCGACATCGCCGCGCTCGCTGCGGCGGCGGGCGTTCTCGCTCCGCTGGCCGGTGCGGCGCTGGGCCTGATCCCCGGCTGCGCACCTCAGATCGTGTTCGCGGGGCTCTACGCCGAGGGCGCGATCCCCTTCTCGGCGCTCGTCGGGAACGCGATCAGCCAGGACGGTGACGCGCTCTTCCCCCTCATGGCGATCGACATGAAGGCCGCGATCATCGCGACGATCTACACCACGATACCGGCCGCCATCGTCGGCGTCGCGGTCCACTACTTCTGGCCGTACGCCCAGTTCGGCTTCGGGGTGATAGGATGACGCCGTTCGCAGCCATCCGACGGAACGCCGGAACGCGAACCAGCGACGGGGAACGATGAATCCCATCTACGAACGCATACTCGTTCCGACGGACGGGCGCGGCCCCTCGACGAACGCGGTCCGACACGCCGTCGGCCTCGCCGAGACGTACGACGCGACCGTCCACGCGGTCTTCGTCATCGACACCTCGACGAGTTGGCTGACGGTCTCCAAATCCGACGTTCACGACACCCTCTGGGCGATCGGTCGGAAGGCCAGCGAGCAGGCGCTTCAGGGGGTCGAGACCGTGGCTGCGGACGCCGATGTCGACCTCGTGACCGAGGTCCTCGAAGGAACGCCCGCGGAAGCCATCCTCGCCTACGCCACGGAGAACGACGTCGACCTCGTCGTCATGGGGACACACGGCCACTCGGCGTTCGAGCGTCGACTCCTCGGCAGCGTGACACAGAAAGTGGCCGGTGGCGCTGACGTGCCGGTGATGACGGTGAGCGACGCCACGGAGCGGTCCGACTGAGCGAGCTCGTTGACAGATCCGTAGAAGTCACGAGCGCTAGCGCGAGATCGAGAACCGTAGCAGCCGGTTCAGCGGAACCTCGACCCCTCTCGGCAGCGATATTGGGACCGACGAATGTCGACCTCCTCTCCACAGGAGACCCCTCGTTCGGCACGAACCCTCACTTCTCCGCCCCCTATCGACGCCGTGAGGTCTCCCAAGTCGGTGGGGAGTCCGGTCGAGGGAGGTCGTCCTCGAAGCGTCGAACGAGGCCGGCGACGAACGCGAACTTGAGCGTCATCGACAGCAGGGTCGCGACGGTCGCCCCGCCGGTGTCCCGCCGGTAGGCGGCGACGAGCGCGTACAGCGTCACCGGCACGTTCACCAGGTTGAGCCACCCGAGGTGGCCGATATCGGCGTCGTGGGTTCGCCAGTACCGCTCGGCGAGCACGACCCTCGTCATCCAGGCCTCGGAGTCGTCGGGTGGGGCGAACAGAACGGGGTTGACGACCGCGAAGACCAGGGTCGCGACGACGAGCCGCCACCGACGCTCGCCGATTCCGTACACCAGGAGGGGGAGGGTGACCGTCCGCGACCAGCCGCTCTTCGGATTGGCGTGGCGATCCCAGAACGAATCGACGAGCGTCTCCCGGGAGATCCTCTCCATGGGTCCGGTTCGTTCTCCCGGAGTAAGTAGTGGTGGTCGTCGCGGACCGACGACCGTTCCGCGGGCGGGTCAGTAACCGACGCCGAGCTGGGTGTGTACCGCGTCGTCGGCTTCGAGCCGGTCGACGAGCGCGACGGCGAAGTCCTCCATGGAGACGTAGCTGTCGCCGTCGTCGTCGACGACCAGCTCGCCTTCGGCCGTCCGGTACTCCCCCGTTCGTTCGCCGGGCTCAATCAGCCCGGCGGGCGCGAGGTAGGTCCAGCGGAGGTCGTCGGCGTCCTCTAAGAGTTCGTAGGCGTCGATCGCGGCCTGCGAGACGGGTTTCCACTCCTCGGGGAACGCCTCGGTCTCGACGAGCCGCGTCTCGGGGTCGACGTGGAGGATCCCCGCGCCGCCGGTCCAGACGAGGCGTTCGACCTCGCCGCGACGCATCCCCTCGACGACCGCACGCAGCATCTCCGAGAGGATGCCCGGCGATTCGTCGCCGCTCGGTCCGAGCGTGGAGACGACCGCGTCGTGACCCGCCGCGAGCCGTGCGACCGCCTCCGGGTCCGTCGCGTCGCCCTCGACGACGGTGAGGGCCTCGCTCTCGACGTCGCTCACCTCCCCGCTTCGGGAAACGCCGGTGACCCTGTGCCCCCGGTCCAGCAGCTCGCTCGCCGTTCGATGCCCGATCCGTCCGCTTGCTCCGAGCAGTAGTACGTTCATGGTGTCCCGTCCTACACTCCAGTTGTCGTCGGCTCGCTGTATACCTTTCTGTAGTGACACTGGAGAACTGAACGAAACCGAACGGGTCGTGGCGTTCAGGCCGCGCAGTTGTTCGCCCCCGTTTCGAGCATCGTGGCGTCGCGGTCGCGCTCGACGTCCTCCCGCCCGAGGTTGAGGTCGATGATCGCCTCGTAGTTGTCGGGTTTCTCGGGCACGTCCTCGACCAGCCGGTCCACGAAGGCGTCCTCGTCGAGCTCCACGAGGTCGAGCCGGGATCCGACCTCAGCCAGCGACGCGCCGACGAGCGTTCCCGGCGCGGCGTTCCCGTAGGTGCCGTCGTCGTTCACCGTGACGTGGCCCGGCAGCACCAGCGACTCGTCCGGGAGCGCCAGCAGCGTCCCGTGAAGCGTCTCGTACTGCAGCCTCGCGCCGTGTTCGGCTCCCTCGTCACCGAACTCGAGCTCCGTTCGTCCGACCGAATCGAGGAAGAGACCGTCCCCGGTGAGGACGGCTTCGTCGGCCACCCGATAGGCCAGCATCTCCGTCGTGTGTCCGGGCGCGGGCAGGGCTTCGACATCGATCCCACCGACGGCTATCGTCTCCCCGTCGGCCAGCGGCTCGAACTCGTACTCGACGTCGCGTTCGGTGGCGCGCTCGCTCAGGTGGTAGGGAACGTCGAGTTTCGTCGCGAGGTCGCGCCCGCCGGAGATGTGGTCGGCGTGGACGTGAGTGTCGAGGACGCGTGTGATCGTGAGCCCCTCCGCGGCGGCGGTCGTGATGTACTGGTCGACGTGTCGGGTCGGGTCGACGACGACGGCCGTTCCGTCGGTCTTCGACCCGACGAGGTAGCCAAGACAGCCCTTCGCTCGGCGCTGGAACTGGACGAGTACGAGGTCGTCCCGCGTCGTCTCGACGGGGACCGACTCGTAGAGGGCGTTCCACGAACGCATCCCGCCGCCGACGACCGCCACGTCGTCGAACCCGTTCGCGTCCAGCTCGGTGGCGAGTCTCGTCGACGTGGCCCCCTTCCCACAGATGACGAGGATCTCACGACCATCGGCGAGACCCTCGATCGTGGCCCGCTGTTCCCGGCTCAGCCTCTCCGCCGGGCCGAACGAAACGTTCTCGGCTCCCTCGACGCGCCATGCCTCGTAGCTCTCCCGGGGACGGGTGTCGATCAGCACGTAATCGTCCCGGCTAGCGTCCTGCCGGTCGGCGAGCTCCCTGGCGCTGATCGTCTCGAACATGGAGACGTGTACGGTATTGGGCTGGTTAAACATTTCCACCATCGTCCGACGGTACCGGTGTGCAACGCGATGCTCCCCGCCTCCCGTCCACCCACGACGGGCGATACAATCGATTAAAGGTTCGAGAAGGCTTCGTCGGCGAGTTCGCCGGTGTCCTCGATGATGCCGGCCATCGCCTCGTCGTCCGGGGCCATCCCGACCAGCCGGGCGATCCGCATGATGCTCACGTGATAGACCGTCTGAACCCCCGGCTCCTCCTCCCAGACGACCACGTTGCAGGGGAACAGCCCCCCGAGTCGGTTTTCCGAGGCGTCAAGCGCGCGGTCGGCGACGGCCGGGTTGCAGGCCCCGAGAACGTAGTAGGGGTCGCGGTCGGCGTCGACCTTCTCGTTGAGCAGCTCCGACGGCGAGAACTCGACGGGGATACCGAACCCGGCGTCGGTGAAGACGGCTCGAACGTGCTCGATGGCTTCCTCGTGGTCCATCTCGAGGGTCGTTCGTTTCGTGCCGATGGCCGCGGGGTCGACCTGCGAGGGATCGATCGGTAACACTGTAGTGTAGAGTATTGTGATGATAGCGAAAAGCGTTCGGATCCCCGCCCACGAGGGCGGGTTCGGCGGAAGACCGGTCGGCTCAGACCAGCAACTGGATCTCGGAGTTGGCCATGCGCTGGAAGGCGCTCGCCGCACCGACGCCGGTCTCGACCCCCTCGTAGAAGTCGTCCTCGTCGTAGTCGAGGAGATCGACCGTCATCTGGCAGGCCTGCAGGTCGACCCCACTCTCGAGGGCGGTTCGAACGAGTTCCTCGACGCTCGCGACGTCGTTGTCGGCGATACGTCTGGCCAGCAGCATCGAGGTCGCCCGGTCCATGCCGGGGAGGGCGGCCACCGCGTTCGGGATGGGCATGTTCGGGTTCCCGACCGAACTCAACTGGAGCTCCTTCGAGTGGTCCTCGTGGAGGATCTCGAGCCCCCAGAACGTGTGAAAGACCGTCACGTCCCAGCCGAACGCCGCGGCCGTCGAGGCGAGTATCAGCGGTGGATACGCCATGTCGAGGGTGCCCTTCGTGGCGACGATGACCATCCGCCGGTCGTCCGCCGTCGCCCGATCCCCGGCGAGTTCGGCTTCGAGCTCATCGATGCGGGCTTCGAGCGCCGCGACGTCCTCGCGGGTCCCGTCGGCCGACGGGGATCCCGTACTCATCCCTGCCTCCGTTCGCCCGGTCGGAAGCGCTGGACGGACCGGCCCGCCGCGAGCGGGGCCGTCATTCGGTCTTCCGGACGTAGTGTCTGTAGACGTCCGGCTCCTCGACCTGGTCGACCAGTTCCACGTCGGCGGTCGAACCGGCCCATCCCCTGATATCGCTCATGCTGCCGGAGTCCGTCGCGAGCACTTCGAGGACCTCGTCCGTCCCCAGCCCGTCGATGGCCTGCTTGGTCTTGATGACCGGCATGGGGCAGTTCTCTCCCTGTACGTCGAGCGTTTCGGTGACGTCGCGTTCTGCGCTCATGTGTTGTCTTGCCTCTACACCACAACACTGCACCCTCACTCAAAAGTCTTGTGAGAGGGACAAACAACCTCCCTCTCGTTTCGAATGACATCGTACGACAGCGGTCGTGTAGTCCCGTCTCCCCACGATATCGGCACTACTGTATTGTATAGTAGGTACTATTCTATACGAAGTCTTATGTGGTCGAGTCGAGTAGGTCGGGACGATGAGCGAGAACGGGATCTCCGAACCCGATGCCGAGGTCGAGTCGATCGAGCCGGACGAACTGAAGGACCGGATCGACCGCGGCGAGGAGGTGGTCCTCCTCGATACGCGTGCGTCCGACGCGTTCGAGGCGTGGCACATCGACGGACCGAACGTCACGACCTACAACGTCCCCTACTTCGAATTCCTGTTCGACGACGTCCCCGAGGCGCGCCTCGACGGGATCCCCGACGACCGTCCGGTGACGGTGCTCTGTGCGAAGGGTGATTCGAGCGAGTACGTCGCCGGGGCGCTCCAGGAACGCGGCTACGAGGTCACCCACCTCGCCCGCGGCATGAACGGCTGGGCGGAGCTCTACGAGTACCACGAACTCGACGTCGGGGCCGACGTGACGGTCGCCCAGTACCAGCGTCCCTCCAGCGGCTGTCTCGCCTATCTCGTCGTCAGCGGCGACGAGGCAGCCGTGATCGACCCGCTCCGGGCGTTCACCGACACGTACCGACAGGACGCGCGTGCGCTCGGTGCCGAGGTCGCCTACGCGCTCGACACCCACGTCCACGCCGACCACGTGAGCGGCGTTCGTCGGGTTGCAAGGGAGAACGACGCCGACGCCATCGTCCCTCAGCCCGCCGCCGAGCGTGGCATCGACTTCGAGACGCCCTACACGACGATCGAGGACGGGGAAGCCGTCCCCGTCGGCGAAACCGAGATCGAGGCCATCCACGCACCGGGACACACGACGGGGACGACCGCCTACCGCGTCGGTGACGTCCTCTTCACCGGCGACAGCCTGTTCACCGAGAGCGTCGCCCGTCCCGACCTCGAAGCGGGTGCCGAGGGAGCGGCCGAGGCCGCGGCCGACCTCCACGGGACGCTGCAGAACACGATCCTCCCGCTCCCCGAGGACACCGTCGTCGCGCCGGGGCACTTCGGCGAGCACGCCGAGACCGTCGATGGGACCTACGTCGCGCGACTCGGCGACCTCGAAGCCCGGATGGAGGCGCTTCGAATGGACCGCGAGTCGTTCGTGGCGTTCGTCCGGTCGGATATGCCGCCGCGGCCGAACAACCACGAGAGGATCGTCGCGATCAACCTCGGCGAGCGCGACGCGGACGACCGGGAGGCGTTCGAGCTCGAACAGGGGCCGAACAACTGTGCGGCGAGCCAGAACACACTGACGAGCGACTAAGCGATGAACGGACCGCTCACCGCCGTCGCGCTCCTCGCCGAGGTGTCGTTCACGGGGCTCTTCCCGCGCGGTATCGCTCAGTACGCCACTGGCGGCGTGCTGATCGGGCTGGGGGTCTCGACCATCTATCTCGGAACGGCGATCACGCCGGGCGCGAGCACGTTCTTCGAGTCGACGCTGTCGTACGTCTCGGCGCTCCCCCGGTTCAACCGGGCGACGTATCTCGCCTCGCGTGACTGGCGGGTCGTCTTCACGCTGAGCATGGTCGCCGGCGCGGCCGTCTACGCGCTCCTCCTCGGTGAAGGCGGGTGGACGACCGACGTTCGGGCGTGGCGGCTGCTGGTCGGCGGCGTCCTCGTCGGGGTCGGCACCCGGATCGGGAAGGGCTGTACGTCCGGGCACGGCATCAACGGGCTCGCGTCGCTCTCGAAGACCTCGTTCGCGAGCGTCGCGACGTTCGTGTCCGTCGCGATAGGCGTCGCGCTGACGATGCAAGCCCTCGGGGTGACGCCGTGACCGGATCCGTGGACCGGCATCCGCTGTTCGTGCCGCTGGTCGTCGTCGGTGGGCTGCTCTTCGGGTTCGGGCTCGCCTACAGCGAGATGGCTCGCCCGGAGGTCGTGCTCGACTTCCTGCAACTGCAGGACCTCGGACTCGTGTTCGTGATGGGCGGGGCGGCGGGCGTCACGGCGGTCACGATCGCGTTCGCGACGCGGTTCCTCGACCGCGCGCCGGTCACCGACGCGCCGTACGGGAAGCGACGGAAGCCCTTCGACCGGAGCGTCCCCGTCGGCGGTGCCGTCTTCGGCGTCGGATGGGGGCTCTCTGGTCTCTGTCCCGGCTCGGCCTACGCGAGCCTCGGGATCGGGAACTACCCGATCTTGCTCGGGCTCGTCGGGATGTTCGTCGGCGCGTACGCGCAGGGCTACTGGCGGGCGTATCGGGCGGGCTCCGACCGAACCGCCGCACCGAGCGACTGACTTCGACCCATTCGAACCACGTATGAACACGAACACGACGGACGAACGACACGCCGGCAGTGCGCAGCTTTCGATGGAGGAGGACGGATGAGCGAGGACGACGTCTTCGACCCGTGCGGTGAGGTCGAGCGCGACATCGGCCGCGGCATGTTCGAGGAGGAGATGGGGCCCGGGTCGTCGATGGCCCACCTCTATCGCGGCGAGATCCACCGGATGAAGTTCTGGCGCGAGCGTCTCGACCGAACCACCAACTGGGCGGTCACGATACTCGCCGCGATCTCGACGTGGGCGTTCACTGGCGATACCCCCCACTTCGTCGTCCTCATCGGGATGGTGATGCTCACGGTGTTCCTCGTGATCGAGGCCCGGCGTTATCGCGGCTACGACCTCTGGCGCTCGCGCGTCCGAATGCTCCAGGAGAACGTCTTCGCGAACGCGCTCGATCCGACCACCGGCATCGAGGACCCCGCCTGGCGACGGGAACTGAGCGAGGACTACCGTCGACCGAAGATCAAGATCACCTTCGAGGAGGCGCTCGCCCATCGGCTCCGGCGGGTCTACCTCCCGCTCTTGACCGTGCTCCTGGTCGCGTGGCTCGTCCGGATCACGGCGTTCGACGGTGCGACTCACTGGCCGGCGAGCGCCGCGGTCGGGGCCGTCCCCGGGGTCGTGGTGAGCGGCGTCGTCGCCGCGTTCTTCGTCGGCGTGACGGCGGTCGCCTGCCGGCCACGAACGTGGAAGGCCAACGGTGAACTCAGGCTCACGGACGTCGACGTCTGGAGCGACGCCGAGTGACACGACCCCGACGAAACCCGGTTCACGGAGCCGGCCGTACAGTCGTGCGATGTATGCACAACGCCTATACCCGCTCTTCCGGTAGGGAACGTAGACCAATGCCAGACTCGATGGCCGAGTACCTCCGGGCGGATATGGACTGTGAGGGGCTCCTCGAATGTATCTACGGGCTCACCGAACTCGACCGCGACTGCTTCGAGGTCGTGATCGAAGGCGAGGCACCGCTGACCATCGACGAGATCGCCGAGGCGGTCGACCGGGAGCGCTCGACGGCGTACCGGTCGCTCCAGCGGCTTCGAAAGGCCGGGTTCGTCCAGAAGGAGCAGGTCAACTACGACCAGGGCGGCTACTACCACGTCTTTCGACCCGCCGACCCCGACGTCGCGGCCGACGAAATGCAGCGGATGTTGAACGACTGGTACGCGAAGATGGGCCAGCTCATCGGTGAGTTCCGGACGAAGTACGAGACCACCGACCGACCGACGGCGGCGGCCGAGAGCTGACCGAGTCCGACCCGTTCGCCCGGTATACTTATATTCAGCGTATGAGGAATTTCACGTTATGAGTTCGCCGCCGAAAGCCGTCGACGACCCGGAGACCCGCAGCGACCGGCGATGGACGTGGGGGCTGCACGGCCCGCAGATGACCGAGAAGAACGCCTACGGGCGGTTCCTCGACGACGTGGTCGCGGCGTTCGCCGAGGTCTCCATTCCGGGGCTGCCGGCGCTGTGGTTCCTCATGTACCAGGGCCAGCCGTTCGGTATCACCGACCTCAAACTCGCGGCGCTCGCGACGTGGACGGCGATGGTGCTGGGTGTGGCGGCGTTCCGCAGCGGTCTGTTCCCGACGCCCGGCGTCGGTTACGACGGGTGGCTGGCAGCCACGCCGTCGCTCCTCCTGTTCCGCGTTCCGTACTACAGCCTGACGATCGTGGTGGGTGGGTTCCTCGCCGGGGCCGTGGGCACCGTCCTCGACCAGCCAGCACTGGCCGTCGTCGCGGCGCTCCTGGTCGCCGGCGGTGGGCTCGCAGCCTTCCCACGAGTCACGGAGTACTTCGAGGGCTGGCTCGCCGAGTGGAACCCGTAGGAGGTCGGAAGCCGAGTCTTCGAACGCCCGCCACGCGAGCACGCACGGGACGACCGTCACCGGGCCGAGAACCCTCGGTTCAGTGCGGAGCCCCACCGTGCTCGTCGAACCGAGGACGTCGGCCCGGCGCTGGGATCCGTTCACGAACGAAAGCCGATAAGCCCTCGAAGAGCGGTACTCCATCACATGACCACGCGTTCCGCCTTCGTCGACCGAGACGTCCAGCCCGTCGACCGACTGGTCGCCGACCTCGACGGCGAGTTCGAGCTCACGGTGGGCGAACCCGCGGACGAGGACGCGCTGATCGAGGCGCTCTCGGGGATGGACGCCGTCTTCACCACCTCACGACTCACGCTCTCGGAACGGGTGCTCGAAGCCACGTCGCTCGACGTGGTCGCGAAGATCGGCACCGGCATCGACAACGTCGACCTCGCGGCGGCCGAGCGGCTCGGGATCCCGGTCACGCACACCCCGGGGCTGAACGCGCTCTCGGTCGCCGAACACACCGTCGCGCTCTTGCTCGCGGTCGCCCGCCGGATCGGCCAGACCCAGGACCTCCTCCGGGCGGGTGGCTGGCGCGACGACGCCCCCTTCGGGACACAGCTCTCGGGGAAGACCGTGGGGCTGGTGGGCTTCGGCAACGTGGGTCGCCGCGTCGCGACGCTCCTCTCGGGGTTTCGACCCACGCTGCTCGCCTACGACCCCTACGTCCGCCCGATCGACGGCGAGCTCGTCGGGGCCGAACTCACCTCGCTCGACCGCGTGCTCACCGAGAGCGACGCCGTCTGTGTGACCGCCGAGCTCACCGACGAAACGCGTGGGTGTATCGACGGGGCGGCGTTGGGTTCGATGAAATCGTCGGCGTTCCTCGTCAACACCGGCCGCGGACCGCTCGTGGAGACCGACGCGCTCGTCGAGGCCATCCGCGAGGGCAACCTCGCCGGGGCCGGGCTCGACGTCTTCGAAGAGGAGCCGCTCCCCGCCGACTCGCCGCTCCACGGGCTCGACAACGTCGTCACGACCCCACACGTCGCGGCGATGACCACCGAGTACCGTCGCGACGGGATCGATACCCTCACCGAGAACACGATGGCACTCCTGAACGGCGAAACGGTCGATCCGGCCTACATGGCCGTCGACCCGGCACGTAGCGAGTAACCGCCCGTCGGGTGTGAGTCGTACGTGTCGACCGAAAGCCGGCTGCGCTGCCGGTCAGACGACCCGTCGGTCCGTCTCCGCCTCGATATCGCCTTCGAGTTTCCCGGTGGCTATCAACGCCGACGCGGTCTCGATCTCGGCGTGAAGCGGTCTATCGTCGTCCAGCGGTGCTATCTCGTCGCGAACCGTCTCGTAGGCGACGCCAGTACCCTCGCCGGGCGCGAGCCCGTCGTCGACGAACTCCATCGCCTGTGCACCACAGAGCAGTTCGATCCCGACGACGGTGAGCGCGTTCTCGACGGCGGTGCGGGCGTTGAACGCGCTCTGGGCGCTCATGCTCACGTGGTCCTCCTGCCCACCGCTCACGGGTGTGTTGTCCGTCGACGGCGAACCCAGCGAGCGGTTCTCGTTGACGAGCGCGGCGGCGCTGTACTGGGCGATCATGTAGCCCGAGCGCACGCCGCTGTCCGGCGTCAGAAACGGTGGCAGGTGCTCCTCCTGGAGGTTCGGATTGAGCAGCCGGTCGACGCGGCGCTCGGCGACGCTCGCGAGGTCGGTGAGGGCGTTCGTGACGTAATCGAGCCGGAGCGCGAGCGGCGCGCCGTGGAAGTTTCCACCCGAGAGCACGTTCACGTTCTCGGTCCCGCTCGCTCGGTCGTCGACGGCTCCGCCGGCGAAGACCAGCGGGTTGTCGGTCGCGCTGTTGAGTTCGATTTCGACCGCTTCGCGCAGGTGCGCGACCGCGTCGCGGGCCGCCCCGTGGACCTGCGGGAGACAGCGGATCGAGTAGGCGTCCTGCACGCGGTCGCAGTTGCGGTGGGACTCGACGATCGCCGACCCGGCGGTGAGGGTCCGGACGTTGCGCGCGCTCGTCGCCTGGCCCGAATGTGGGCGCACGTTCTGGATCGCCGGGTCGCAGGCGGCGGTCGTCCCCATCGTGACCTCGGTCGTGAGCGCGCCGGCGACGTCCGCACCCCTGAGCGCGCGCTCGGCGTCGACGACACAGAGCGCGCCCAGTCCGACGGAGAGCTGGGTGCCGTTGATGAGCGCCAGCCCTTCCTTCGCCACGAGCGAGAGGGGTTCGAGACCGGCCCGCGCGAGCGCCGCCACCCCGTCGAGTCGGTCGCCGTCCACCTCCGCTTCGCCCTCGCCGAGCAACACGAGCGCCTGGTGGGCCAGCGGCGCGAGGTCGCCGCTCGCACCGAGGCTGCCGCGGGACCTGACGACCGGGTGAACGCCCCGGTTGAGCATCGCCACGAAGTGGTCGACGACGACCTCGCGGATCCCCGAGTAGCCCTTCACGAGCGCGTTGATCCGGGTGAGCATCATCGCGCGCACCTCCTCCCGTTCCAGCTCGCGACCGACGCCCGAGGCGTGGCTCCTGACGAGGTTGGTCTGGAGCCGTTCGCGTTCGTTCTCGGGGATGCGTTCGGTCACGAGCTGACCGAACCCGGTGTTCAGCCCGTAGACCGCCTCGCCGCTGTCGAGCACTTCCTCGACGCGCTCTCTGGACTCCCTGACCGCCTCACGTGCGGGGTCGGCGATGGCCACCGTCCGACCACGACGGGCGACCGCGGCCACGTCCTCGGGCGTGAGCGACTCGCCGTCGAGGACGACGGGTTCCGTCCCGGTCATCGCCGGCCTCCGTCGACGGGCTCGCCGGATTTGAACACCGTCTCGACGGTGTTCACGCCGAAGTTGTACGGCACGTGGACGTGTGAGGGGCCGTCGACGACCGCGAGGTCCGCGGGCGATCCCTCGCGGAGCGTCCCCGTCTCACCCGCCCGATCGAGGGCGTGGGCCCCGCCGTGCGTACCGGCGATCAGCGCCTCGGCCGGCGTCATTTCCATTCCGACACAGGCGAGCGCGATGGCGAAGCCCATACTCTGTGAGTGACAGTTCGGGTTGAAGTCGGTCGCCACCGCGACCGAGCCGCCGTCGTCGAGAAAGCCCCGCGCGTTCGCGTACTCCGTACCGAGCGAGAAAGCGGTTCCGGGGAGGAGCACGGGCGTGACACCCGCCTCGGCGAGTGCCGCGCGGTCGTCGCCGTTCGCGTGGAGGAGGTGGTCGGCGCTCGCCGCACCCAGCTCGGCCGCGAGCCGTGCGCCGCCGAGCCGGACGAACTCCTCGGCGTGGACTTTCGGCGTGAGCCCGTGTTCCATCCCGGCTTCGAGCACTCGGCGGGACTGGGGGACCGAGAAGACGTCCTCCTCGCAGAAGACGTCGCAGAACTCGGCGACCCCCTGGTCGGCGACCGCGGGAAGCTGCTCGTCGACCACCCTGCCGGTGTACGTCTCGGCGTCGGTCTCCGTCGGGACGGCGTGGGCACCCATGAACGTCGGCACGACGTCGATCGGGTGCCGTT
This sequence comes from Halococcus hamelinensis 100A6, assembly GCF_000336675.1. Classification (NCBI taxonomy): domain Archaea; kingdom Methanobacteriati; phylum Methanobacteriota; class Halobacteria; order Halobacteriales; family Halococcaceae; genus Halococcus; species Halococcus hamelinensis. Next base: position 33,500 of record NZ_AOMB01000030.1, read on the forward strand.
CGTCGGCCCGACGGATCACATCGAGCATCCGGAGTTCGGTCTCGGTGTCGAGGCCGTAACCGGATTTGACCTCGACTGTGGTGGTGCCGTGGGCGAGCATCGTATCGAGGTGGGAAGACAGGTTCGAGCGGAGTTCGTCGTCGCTCGCCTCGCGGACGGCACGGACGGTCCGGAGGATGCCACCACCCTCGGCGAGGATCGTCTGATACCGCTCGCCACCGAGTTTCGCCGCGAACTCGTCCGAGCGGTCGCCCGCAAACAGGGCGTGGGTGTGGGAGTCGACGAATCCCGGGATCACGCTCTTCCCAGTAGCGTCGACAGCGTGGCTGGCGTTCTCCGGCGGATACTCGTCGGTGATCGCCTCGCTCGGCCCGACCGCGGCCACCCGACCGTCGACGACGGCGATGGCGGCGTTCTCGTACCGTTCGAGCGGCGCGTCCGTGCCGGGCCCGACGACGACCTCGCTCGCGTCGTGGACCACCGTCGTGAGTTCGGTCACGACGGATCTCCGTTGCCGCCGCTGAGAAAGTGTGCGATCGCTCGTGCGCCCGCGGCGGCGGTTCGGCCGTCGGTGTCGAGCCGCGGTGCACACTCGACGACCTCGAAGCCCGCCACACGGTCGTCGGCCGCGACCGCTCGAAGCAGTCCGAACAGTTCGCGTGACGTGACCCCGCCGGGAGTGGGTGCGCTCACGCCCGGCGCGGCCGTCGCATCGAGCACGTCGAGGTCGACGCTGACGTAGACCGCCTCCACGGACCCCATCGCGTCGAGCGCCCGTTCGGCGGCCCCTCCGGGATCGACGCCGACCGCCTCGCTCGTGACGACCGTCCCACCCTGCTCGGCGACGTACTCGGCGTACGCCGTCGAGGTCTCGAAGTGCCGTGCGCCGACGCAGGCGTAGGCGTCGAGCCCCGCCTCGTAGAGCTGCCGATAGGGCGTCCCGCTCGTCGGCCCTCCCCGTGGCTCGCGGCAGTCGAGATGGGCGTCGAAGTTGATGACGCCGAGCGACCCCGTGAGGAGCGGGGCGGCGTTCGGATATGTGATGGAATTGTCGCCACCGAGGAAGACCGGTAGCGCGTCGCTGGCGTGTATCTCACGCGTTCGTTCGAGAACCGCCTCCTGTACCCGACCGACGTCGCCGTCCGGAACGTCGATATCGCCACAGTCGCCGATCGAACCGACGGGTCCCGCACCGAAGCGATGGGTCTTGACCCCGGCGAGCGCGTCACGGAGCGCCGCCGGTCCCTCGCGTGCGCCACGACGACCGATCACTGCGCCGTCGTACGGTTCGCCGACGAGGACGGCGTCGAACCCGTCGGCATCGTCGAGGGATATCGGCTCGACGACGTCCCCGAACTGCTCGTCGTTCGGGTCGCCGGAGGGCCCGTTCCACACCGGTGGGTCGCGCGGGCTCATCCTCGGTCCCGCATCGGCACGGCCACGTCGGACCGGTCGGCCTCGTCGAGCGCGTCCTCGTAGCCCGCGTCGGCGTGGCGGACCACGCCCATGCCGGGGTCGGTCGTGAAGACGCGACGGGCTTTCTCGGCGGCGAGTTCGGTGCCGTCGAGCACGACGTGGTTGTTCGTGTGGAGCGCGTTGCCGATGCCGACGCCGCCACCGTCGTGGACGCTCACGATGTCCGCGCCCGCGGCGCAGTTGAGCAGGGCGTTGAGGATGGGCCAGTCGGCGACCGCGTCGGTTCCGTCGCGCATCGCCTCGGTTTCGCGGTGGGGGCTGGCGACGCTGCCCGCGTCGAGGTGGTCGCGCGTGACGACGACCGGGGCCGTGATCTCGCCCTCGGCGACCAGTTCGTTGATTCGAAGCGCGAACCGTGCCCGTTCGGTGACGCCGTTCTCGGTCTCGTACCCGAGCCAACAGACCCGCGAGGGGAGTCCCTGAAACGAGACGTGCTCCTGTGCGAGCTCGATCCAGCGGGTGAGCGAGTCGTTCTCGGGGAACAGTTCCGTGACCGCCTCGTCCGTGCGGTGGATGTCGGCGGGGTCGCCCGACAGCGCCGCCCAGCGAAACGGCCCACGGCCGCGACAGAACATCGGGCGGATGTACGCCGGAACGAATCCGGGGAAGTCGAACGCGTTCTCGTGGTCGCAGTGTTCCTCGACCTGGCCACGGAGGTTGTTGCCGTACTCGAACGCGACCGCGCCCCGCTCCTGGAGTTCGAGAACGGCATCGACGTGGCGCTCCATCGTTTCGAGGCTCGCTTCGCGGTAGCGTTCCGGGTCCGACGCCCGGAGCTCGTCGGCCTCGTCGACCGTGTAGCCGCTCGGATAGTAGCCTTCGAGTTCGTCGTGGGCGCTCGTCTGGTCGGTCACGACGTCGGGGACGAAATCGCGCTCGACCATCGTTTCGAGCATATCCGCGACGTTCGTCTCGACGGCGACGCTGTAGGGTTCGGCCGCTTCGGCCGCCGCCGTCGCGGCATCGAGCGCCTCGTCGAGGCTCTCCGCACGTTCCATCAGGTAGTCCGTTTCGAGCCGGCGCTCGATACGACGGGCATCGACCTCGGCGACGATACAGACACCCCGATTCATCGTCACCGCGAGGGGCTGTGCCCCGCTCATCCCACCGAGACCGCCGGTGACGACGATCCTTCCTTCGAGGTCGCCCTCGTACTCCTGGCGACCGAGTTCGGCGAGGGTCTCGTAGGTGCCCTGCACGATCCCCTGCGTGCCGATGTACGCCCACGAGCCGGCGGTCATCTGGCCGTACATGATCTTGCCCTCGGCTTCGAGTTCGTGGAACCGTTCCCAGTTGTCCCACTTCCCCACCAGATTCGAGTTCGCGATGAGGACGCGAGGCGCGCGCTCGTGGGTCGGGAACCGACCGACGGGCTTGCCCGACTGCACGAGCAGGGTCTCCTCGTCACCCAGCTCGCGGAGTTCGTCGAGGATGGCGTCGTAGGCCTCCCAGCTTCGGGCCGCACGGCCGGTCCCCCCGTAGACCACGAGGGCCTCCGGTTTCTCGGCCACGTCGGGGTCGAGGTTGTTGTTGAGCATTCGAAGGGCGGCTTCCTGACGCCATCCCTCACACTCGATATCGGTGCCGGTGGGCGCGCCCTGGTACACACGCCACTGCTCGGACGGTTCGCCGACGCCACCGTCGGTCGATGCGGATCCGTGTCGGCTCATCGACTACCGATACGTGAACGAGCCACGAGACGATGACCCCTCCGTGTGGAGGACCGTTTATCCCTTCTACCGCGCGGTAGACGTTTATGCGACGTGGGCGCTTCGTGCGGTATGCACGAGGCGACCTTCCGTATCGAGGGGGATGGAGCGTACGCCGCCGCGACCGCCGGCACGGATGCGCGCGTCGAGCTCTGGTGCAACGACCACTGCGACCTCCTCCACGTCACCGGCAGCGCGAGCGACGAGATACTCGCCCACGTCCGCGAGGAGGTCGGCGTGCAAGAGCGCCTCCAGCGACCGGACGAACTGGTGGTGATCACCGGCGACTGCCTGCAACGCCACGAGGGGGACCTCATCGAGACCTACCTCGCCCGCCACGACTGCCTGCTCTTGCCACCTCTGCGCTACGCCCGCGGCGCGAAGTCCTGTCGCGTGCTCGCGCTCGACCCGGCCAACCTCACGGCGTGCTATCGCGACCTCGTCACGGCGGGGTTCTCGGTCTCGGTCGAGCGAACGCGCGAGATCGAGGCGGTCACCCACGACGCGCCGTTGCTCACCCTCGACGGCATCCTCCCCGACCTCTCGACACGCCAGCGCGAGACCCTCGCGATCGCCCACGAGTTCGGGTACTACGAGATCCCGCGGGAGACCACGACGGCCGCCATCGCCAGTGAAGTCGGTGTCGAACGACGGACCGCCGAGGAACACCTCCGGCGTGCGGAGAACAAGTTGGTCGCGGCGATGATCGAGTACGTGTGCGCCTAGAGCACGCCGAGCGCATCGAGGAGGTGGGTCATGCCGGCGACGAGCGGAACGAGGATCACCGTTCCTCGGCTTCGCGACCCTGCCGAGTACGAACCGAGCACCCGGCGGGTCGTCGGCGTGGAAATCGCGGCATTTTTGGGCTCTATTCGGTGCTCTCGATCCTTCCCCCCGGGCAGACGTTAGTCATCGGGGTTCTTGTGGGATGCCGACCGAACGACCGGTATGGCCGAGACGATCGACCGGCTGCCGATATCACGGCTCTCCCTCCAATCGGGCATGATGGTGGTCGGCGGCCTTCTCGTAGCTCTGATCGGCGTGCTCCTTCTGAGGGATGGACAGAACGGCTGGTGGGCACTCCTCGCTGTCGGCGCGATCAACGTCTTCAGTGGAGCCGTGACCTTCTATCAGCACGACCCCGCCGAATATTCGGTCGGGAACGGCTGGCTCGCGCTCGGGTTCGTCGCTCTCGTGTTCGAACTCGCTCTGCTCGTCTTCGTGGCGCTCCAGTGAGTGTGCGGACGGCCGCGCTCTCCCGAGGCAAGCGGTCTCCATCGCGTCCGTATCGCGATCCGGGCAGTACATACCACCCCGTTGGAGAGTACACATCGTATGGCCGACCCGCTCACCGTGATCGGATATTCGGACCTCGAAGGGATCTACGACGAGCCGGAATCCATCGCCCGACTCGGGAGCTTCCTTCTGTCACGACGGGACGACGACACGCTGCTGGTCGGAGCCGGCGACAACACGGCCCTCGGGGTCGCATCGACCGTCTCGCACAACAAACAGGGTGTCGAGCTTCCGACACGTCCCGGGCGTGCGATCGCGGCACCGTTCTACCGAGCGGTCGAGCCGGACGTCGAGACGTTCGGCAACCACGACCTCGACCACGGACCCGCGAGCGCGAGGACGCTCGTTCGCGAGCTTCCGACCGGCTGGACGTGTGGGAACCTCCACACCGACGACGGACCGTTCGGCGCGGAAGCAGGCGTCCGACCGACGCGTACCTTCGAGACGGCGGCCGGTCGTGTCGGTGTCTTCGGCGTGACGACCACCCAGCTCCCGGCGATCACGCCGAACGCGTCCAGCCTCCGGGTGACGAACCCGGTCGACGCCGCACGGACGGCTGCCGCCGACCTCCGCGAGCGGGTCGACTACGTGGTCGGGGTCTCCCACTGCGGTCGCGACGACCCGGCGGTGGCAACCGCCGCCGATGCCGACCTCGTGGTCGGGGGCCACCTCCACGAGCGGTACGCCGGAACCCACGACGGCACACTGCTCGTCCGAACGGGCGGGACCGGCGTCGTGGAAGCGACGACTGACGGCGAGTACACGTTCCACGACTCGATAGGGGCGGCCCCCGACCAGGCTCTGCTCGACACCTACACTCGGGTTCGGGAAGCGCTCGAACTCGATACGATCGTCGCGCAGGTCGACGAACCGGTCGTCCGCGACAGGGAGACGCTCACCGCCGGCGAGTCACGGCTGGGAAACTTCGTCGCCGATGCGTACCGGGTGGCGACCGACGCCGACGTCGGGGTCATGCACGCCAGCTCCCTTCGGACGGGACCGCCGCTCGCCGGCGACGTCTCCGCGGGGGACGTGATCGCCGTCTCGCCGTTCGGCAATCGGTTGACGACGCTCTCCGTATCGGGAACCGCGCTCCGGAAGGCGCTCGCGGTCGCCTGTCCCTCCGCCGAGACCGAGCGCTGGCTGCTCTCGGTCTCGGGTGCGTCGGTCGTCTGGGACGATACGACCGACACGTTCGAGGCGGTCCGCATCGACGGCGACCCGCTCGCCGCGGACCGCGAATACACGGTCGCGATTCAGGAGTACTTCGTCGTCACCGAGACGATGCCCACGTTGACCGGGGAGGACGTCCGCTCGTATCACGGGTTGCAGTACGACCACCTCGTCGCGCACGCGGCGAACGGCGGCCTCGCGGTCGGTACCGGGGACCGTATCGCCAGACCGGAGCAGTGAGGAACTCGAACGAACCGAACCAAACCGGATAATTCTCACGGGGAGACACGGTCCATCGACCGACCGGTCCGGTCGCTGTTCGACCCGGCGGAAAATTCGGTCGTTTAATAGGTGGTCCTCGTGATCGACCGGTATGAGCGACGATCCCACAGACCAGTCGACCGCGACCGACGCGCTCCACGCGGGACAGGAACCGGACCCGGCGACCGGCGCACGCGCCCCGCCGCTCTACCAGACCACCTCCTACGTCTTCGAGGACGCCGAGGACGCCGCCGCCCAGTTCGCGCTCGAAAAACCCGGCTACATCTACTCCCGGCTGATGAACCCGACGGTGGAGACCCTCCAGGAGCGCATGGCGACGCTCGAAGGCGGCGTCGGGGCGGCCGCCACCGGCTCTGGAATGGCCGCGCTGGACCTCACGACGTTCCTGCTCGCGTCGGCCGGCGACAACATCGTCTCGGCGTCCTCGCTCTACGGCGGGACCTACACCTACCTCACCCACTCGGTCGAGCGCCGGGGGGTCTCGACGCGGTTCGTCGACACCCTCGACTACGACGCCTACGAGGAGGCCATCGACGACGAGACGGCGTACGTCCACCTCGAAACGATCGGGAACCCGGCGCTCGACACCCCCGACATCCGGCGGGTGGCGGACATCGCCCACGACAACGGTGCCCCGCTGTTCGTCGACAACACCTTCGCGACGCCCGCGCTCTGTCGGCCGCTCGACCACGGTGCCGACCTCGTCTGGAACTCGACGACCAAGTGGCTCCACGGCTCCGGCACGACCGTCGGCGGCGTCGTCGTCGACGGTGGCTCGTTCCCCTGGGCCGACTATCCCGAGAAGTACCCCGAGATCGCGACGGACAACCCGGCCTACCACGGCGTGAACTTCGTCGAGGCCTTCGGGGACGCGGCGTTCACCTACGCCGCGATCGCTCGCGGGCTCCGCGACCTCGGCAATCAGCAGTCACCGTTCGACGCCTGGCAGACCCTCCAGGGGCTGGAGACGCTCCCGCTCCGGATGGACCGCCACTGCGAGAACGCGATGGCCGTCGCGGAGTACCTCCAGGACCACGAGGCGGTCGCCTGGGTCACGTACCCCGGACTCGACTCCCATCCGACCCACGAGACCGCGAGCGAGTACCTCGACGGTGGCTACGGCGGCATGATCACCTTCGGATTGGCGGGCGGCTACGAGGCCGCCCGGAAGACCGTCGAGTCGACCGAGCTCGCGAGCCTGCTCGCCAACGTCGGCGACGCGAAGACGCTCATCATCCACCCCGCGAGCACCACCCACCAGCAGCTGAGCGACGCCGAGAAGGAATCCTCCGGCGTTACCGACGACCTGGTCCGTCTGTCGGTGGGAATCGAGGACCCGGCGCACATCGTCGCGGACCTGGACCGGGCCATCGAATCGACGCAGTGACCTCGACGTTCGGGAGCCGACAGCCGGTCTCGACGGGACGACGACCGCTCGTCTCGCGTAACCAGCGGGGTCGTACACCCATCCCGCTCGAAGACCGGCGCGTATCCGACCGGATCGCCACCCCTGCGACGATCGAGCCTCACACGATCGACCCTTGCATGACCGATCCCGGAGCCACACCGTCACGATGAGGCCGGCACCCAGGAAGTTCGGCATCGCCGACCGCGTCGGAGATCGAGGGATATCTTTGTCCTCGATTCGAGGGGTGACACGATGAGCGACGCCGACACCTCCGGAGCGTGTGACCACGAAGACCTGTGGAAAGAGGGCGTGATAGACGACGGCGGCAACACGGTGCGGGTGTGGAGCTGTCGGGACTGCGATGCGTGGTTCAAGGAACGACTCCCGGGGGAGACGTTCGGCGGCTGGATCGACGTGGAGTGACCGGTCCGACGGCCGTCCGGTCGGAGGGACTGACAGCGATCGATCCCCCAACGTCCGAAGCGGGATCCGTGACCGTCCGCCCGGGGGATCCGATGAGACGACCGTTCCCTATATAAATCACGTCCCCACTCCTTCCGGATTGGATAGGGGAGCGGTTTTTACCGCGATCCGGGACGAACTCCCGGACGAGCGTGTCACTCGATGTACGATACCATCCTCATCCCGACCGACGGCAGCGAGGGCGCACTGGCCGCCGCCCGCCACGGACTGGCCCTCGCGACGGCCTTCGAGAGTCGGATTCACCTCCTGAGCGTCGTCGACGAACGCACGTACAGCAGTTCGATCGCGGACGTGGATTCCACGGTCCGAGAACAGCGCGACGCGTTCGAACGGGAGGCGACCGAAGCGGTTCGAATCCTCGAAGAACTCGCCGACGAGACGTCCGTCGCGTGCCACACGGCGGTGGAACACGGCGTCCCCCACGCGGTGATCGCCTCGTACCTCGACCGACACGACATCGACCTGGTCTCGATGGGAACCCACGGACGGACCGGCCTGGACCGGCTGCTCGTGGGGAGCGTGACCGAGCGCATCGTGCGGACGAGCGACGTTCCCGTTCTCACCACCCGACCCGACGCCGACGAGCGCGGGAGCTACGAGCGGGTTCTGATCCCGACGGACGGGAGCGAGGCTGCAGCCGCCGCGGTCGGACACGGTCTCGCGGTTGCGGACCGGTACGACGCACGGGTTCACGCGCTTTCGGTCGTCGACGTGAGCGGGCTGATGGGCGCTCCCGATGTCGGAATGAACCCCGACGTGCTCGATACCTGGACCGAGTACGGCGAGCGTGCGGTCTCGGAAGTCGCCGGGAGAGCCGAGGACCGCGGGCTCGACGTCACCACGGCGGTCGAACAGGGGCTCCCCTACCGCGCCATTCGGGACTACACTCGTCAGGAGGACATCGACCTCGTCACGATGGGAACACACGGTAGAACCGGGCTCGAACGGTACTTGCTCGGAAGCGTGACCGAGCGCGTCGTCCGAACGATCGACGTTCCGGTGCTCACCGTTCGATAGCTGCGGACACCGAGATCTCGATATCGTCGTCGCGGCACAGGGTCGGTCGTGTCCGATCGGTCCGACGGGTACGTCGCCGAAGACTCGTGCGGACCCATTTCAACACCGGTCTCTCGCTCGCTCCCGCTCGGCCTATCGTCGGTTTCTGTCGATCTCCTCGGCCTCCGTCCGGACCTTCTCGACCGCCTCGGACTGTTCGCTCCGCGTCAACCCGCCAGCCTCGACGAACCGGCCGTCGTACTGCCAGTCCGGGATCGCTCCCCAGAATCCCTCACCTCCGTCGTCACGCCGTTCCGTTCGGTGGCGCTTTCTCGCGATGCTCGCGACCAGCACGCCGCTCAGGACGACCCCGGAGACGACCAAAATCCGACTTCTCCCGATGGCGGGTATCAACGGTGTGACGACCGGGAGGACGAACAGGAGGCCGACGAATACGAGGGCGATCCGTGATCGCCGCATACCGCCCCTTGTCGCGCGCTGCCCTTAAGTGTCGGTGGCGACCGGGAGCGCAAGGTTATCGGCCCGCTGTCGCGTTCGTCGGACCGTATGCTACCCTGGGGGCACCTCGCGTTCGGCTACGTCTGCTACTCCGGTCTCGTCCGGTGGTTCTCCCGACGACGCCCGGACGGCTACGGCTTCGCGTTCGTCGCGCTCGGCACCCAGCTTCCCGACCTCGTCGACAAGCCGCTCGCGTGGACGGTCGATCTGCTCCCGAGCGGGCGGTCGCTCGCCCACTCGGCGTTCACCGCGACGCTCGCCAGCACGGCCGTCTGGACCGTCTGTCGCCGACGCGGCCGTCCGGATCTCGGGGCCGCGTTCGCCGTCGGCTACGCCTCCCACCTCGTCGGCGACGGCTACCGGGCGCTCCTCGCCGGGCGGTACGCCGCTCTCTCGTCGTTCGGTTGGCCCTTCCTCCCGCCCCCGCGGTTCGACCACGGGGGCGGGATCGTCGACCACTTCCGAGGTCTCTCGTTCACGCCCACCTTCGCGTTCGATCTCGTTCTCGTCGTTCTCGCCGTCGTCGTCTGGGTCGTGGACGGCGCACCGGGGTGGTCGGCGGTCGGGGAACGGCTCGCGAGGCTCGTCGACCGAACCCGCGAACGGGAGAGCGCTATCCGATAGAGGTATGGAGGCGGGCCGGAAGCATCGAACAACCATGGAGGCGGCCGACCGACCGTGAGCTACCGACGGGCGCTGCTCACCCGCTGGTCGCGCCGCGACCGGCTCACGGTGCTCGTGGTGGCGGTCACGACGGCGTTCCTCGTCGGGACGACCCTCCTGCTGGCGGCCGCCGGCGCACAGACCGCGACGCTCGCTGGCGACCTCAACACCACCGCGACCGCCACCTACGAGGACTCGTTCAGCGCCGCGACGGCCGACGCGGACCCGGGCGACCTCGTCTTTCCCACCGCCGTGCTCCGGGCGGCCGACGGCTCCAGCCATCGGTTTATCGGAGTTCCGAACGGGACGCCGACCGAGATCGCCGATTCGTCGGTGGACTGGCGGCGCGCGACGATCCCCTCGCCGGGCGGTGGCGTCACGGGCCCCGTAGCGAGTTCGACCCAGCGCCGGTTCCGGACCGCGAGCGGTTCCACGACGCTCACGATAGACCCACAGACCGACTCCGACTCGCTGTTTCCCGCCGCGTGGTACGTGGCGAACGCCTCGACCGTCCGGTCGCTCGGCGGCGGCGACGTCGACGCGCTCGTGATCCACCCCGACGAACGCCTCACGGGGTTGCTGTCGGTGCCGACGGTCGGGTCGCCGCTCGTCGCCGCCCTCGTCTTCCTGTTCGCCGGGATGCGCCAGCTACTGACCGCGCTGCTCGCCGCGACGGTCGGGAGCGCGCTGCTCGTGCTCGTCGTGGTCTACAACGTCCTCCGGATGACCGTTCGGGACCGGATCCGCGCGATCCGGGTCATCCGCTCGACCGGCGGCACCCCCCGCCGGGTGCGCTGGCTGTTCGGGCTCCGGGCCGGGCTGATCGTCGGCCTCGGCGTCGCGCTCGGCTACGCGGTCGGGTTCGTTCTCACGAACGCCGTGGTCAACGTCGCGGTGTTCGCGGGGCTCCCGATCTCGCTCACGCCCTCGCTCACGCCGCTCGCGCTCGGGACGCTCGCGGTCGTGCTCCCGACGCTGGTGCTCGCGGGCGTGCTGGCGGGCGTGCTCGCGGCCCGGACCGCGACGCGCCGCCCCCCGACCCGCCTCGGCGACACCCCTCGACGCGCTGGCACGCGGGACGGCTCGACGTTCGGGCGGCTTCGCTCGCGGCTAACGCCGACGTTACTCGACCCGCGGGCGGTGGTGCCGACGACGCTCACGCTCGCGGTGTTCGCGGTCGTGGTCGTGCTCATCGTCTCGCTCACGGGCGCGGTCGCGCCGCTCTCGACCCAGGACGAGGGGACCATCGCGGAGGCCGGCTCGGCCAACGTACTCAACAGCCGGATCGACGCCGACTACGCCACGGTGCTCCGCTCGCGCGGGGTCGACGCCAGCCCGGAGATCATCCTCGCCCAGGCCGTCGACGGCGAGCCGTTCCTGGGGCTCGGCGCGAACTACACCGCCTTCGCGTCCGTCACGAACGCCAGCCTCGAACGGGGCCACGCACCACGAACCCCCTCGCAGGCGGTCATCGGGGCGGACCTCGCGCGAACGCTCGACGTCGGGGTCGGCGATCCGTTGACCCTCGGCGGGAGCTTCTCGCCGGCGGTCACCAGGGTCACCGTGGTGGGCGTGTTCAGCGCCGCCGGCGTCGACGACGACCAGGTCGTCGTCCCGCTCCCGATGGCCCACCACCTCGCGATCCGGGAGGGGTTCGTCCAGTACATCCGTACCAGCGGCGCGGACCTCGACGGGATGGACGGGACGGCCGCCCGCGCCAACGACACCATCACCACGACGATCGCCTCCGCGCCGAACGTGACGGCGGCGAACCGCACCGTCTCGGTGACAGTGCGCGCCGAGAACCCGGGTGACGCCGCCGCGACGCGCGAGGTCCCGGTCTCGATCGGGAACGTCACCCGAACCCGGTCGGTGAGCCTCGGCGCGGGCGAGTCGACGCAGTTCTCGGTGTCGCTGCGCGCGCCCGCACCGGGTGAACGGACGCTTCGCGTCGGGTCGCGGAGCCAGCCGATCCGCGTGCTCGCCGCGAACGCGCTCTGGTTCCCCACCGAACTCCCCGGGACCGGGCCGCCGAACGCGACGCTGTTCGTTCCCGTCGTGACCCCCGACGAGGAGCCGATCCCGAACGCGACCGTCGCCGTCGGCGGACGAACGACGAACACGGGCTCGAACGGCATCGCGCAGGTCACCCTCCCCGCCGAGCCCGGGAGCTACGTCCTCCGGGCGAGCAAGGCCGGCCGGCCGCGCGCGACCCACAACCTCACGGTCGCGACCGGGAGTCGCCGCGAGCCCTCGGCACGGCTGCAGGTCACGCCCCGGAGCGGGAGCGTGCTCGAACGCCCGACGGCGAACGTCACGGTCGCGAACCCCTGGAACGCCCGGCTGTCCCGCGAGCTCACGCTGAGCTCGGCGATAACCAACCGAAACCGGACCGTGACCCTCGACCCGGGCGAGGTCGCCTCGCTCAACGTGAGCGTCTTCGCCGGGGCCGACGGGCGCGCCTCGCCGGGCACCTACCCCGTCCGGCTGCTCTCGAACGGTACCCCGATCGCTCAGGCAGAGTACACCGTCGAGGGCGACCAACGGCTGTTCTCGGCGCTCGCGAGCAACGGGCAGTACTCCGGGAACGCGGGCATCGGTCAGGCGATCCAGAGCGTCTTCGGCAACGTCCAGCTCCTGTTCGTGGTGATGGTGCTGCTCGCGGGGCTCACGACGGTCGGGACCACCGCCGCGACGTTCGCCCAGACCGTCCACGCCCGGCGGCGCGCCATCGGGGTCCACCGCGCGACCGGCGCGACCCCGCGGGACGTGCTCCGGACGGTGCTCGCGGACGTCTGCCTGATATCGGTTCCCGCGGCCATCGTCGCGCTCTGCCTCGCGGTCGGCAGCCTTCGCGTTCTCGGGCAGGCCGGGGTGCTCACGCTGTTCGGGATCCGGCTCTCGGTCGCCACGCCGGCGTGGGTACTTCTCGGAACCGCCGTCGGCGCGTTCGCGCTCTCGGTGCTCGGTGCCGTGCTCGCGACGGTCCCGTTTCTCACTCGGCCGCCGACCGGCCTCCTCGGCGAGACGACCGCCGAACCCACCCACCGGGACCAGGAGCGTCGATAACCGGGCCCCGACCGGCCGAGGAGGGTTTATCCCGATTCGGGGGGAAGGGCCGTCGATGACGACGCCCGTTCTCGACGCCGACCACCTCGGCGTCACCCGCGGCGACACGGCGATCCTCACCGACGTCTCGATGACGGTCGCGCCCGACGCGCGGACGCTGGTCCAGGGGCCGAGCGGGGCGGGGAAGACCACGCTGTTCAACGTGCTCGGGCTGCTCGACCGGCCGTCGAGCGGCACCCTCCGGATCGAGGGGCGGGTCGCGGATTCGCTTGCGGAGCGCGAACGCGCCCGGCTACGCCGCGAGACGATCGGCTTCATCTTTCAGGAGTTCCAGCTCATCGCGGACCTCACCGCGTGGGAGAACGCGAGGCTTCCCCAGGAACACGCCGGCGGTGGCGATACGGCGTGGGTCGACACCCTCTTCGACGCCCTCGGGATCGACCACCTCCGCGAGCAGTACCCCGCGACGCTCAGCGGCGGCGAGAAACAGCGGGTCGCGATCGCCCGCGCGCTCGCAAACCGGCCGGCGATCGTCCTCGCCGACGAGCCAACGGGTCAGCTCGACCCCGAGACCGCCGACGGCGTTCTCGACCTCCTGTTCGACATGCAGGACACCGCCGGCACCGCGCTGCTCACCATCAGCCACGACCGGCGGCTCCGCTCGCGCTTCGAGGACGTCGTCCGACTCGAAGACGGCACGACGAAACCGGTACCCCGGACGGATTCCGACGCGTCGGAGGAGCCGGCCGCTACGAACTCGTGATGGTGTAGTCGTCGGTCTGTGCCGTGGCGTTGTCGACCGCGAGGCCGAAGGTGTAGCTGCCGGCGCTCCCGGTCTCGACGCCGCCCTCGAGGACCGCGACGATCTCGTCGCCGGGTTCGACGCTCGTGTTGCCGTCGAGCGCGATCCTGAGTCGACGACCGTCGTCGGCCACCTGCACGTCGCGTTCGACGCTGGAGGCGAGGCTCTCGTCGGTCCGGTCACGAACGAGGCTGCCGTTCTCGTCGATCCCGGCGGTGTCGACGTTCGCGACCGAGACGTTCGTCAGGTCGAGCCCGCCGCCGGTCTCGATGGTGATGGTCTCGATGCCCTCGCTCGCCGTGGCGTCGGTCATGGTCGCGTGAGCGATCAGGTTCACGTCGGTGGTGTTCTCGGTCGTGGGATCGACCGTCACTTCGAGCCCCGAGGCGTTGGTGGAGACGTTTGCGGGGACCGTCGAGGTGCCGGCCGTCGACGGGCTCGTGCTCGATGTCCCAGCCGTCTCCATCGTCGGTGGCGCGCTGGTCGCCGTCTCCTCGACGGGTGCCTCGGTGTTGGCGACCGTGGTGCCACCGTCGTCGGTGTTGCCCCCACAGCCAGCGAGCAGCACCAGACAGACGAGCACACCGGTCAGCAGCAATCGCGTTCGCGTCGGTCCCGTCGAATCGCTGTCCTGGGACCGGAGTCGCTTCGGGTTCATCGATCGAGAGACGCCCGGCGAGCGATAATAATCCTACTGGTCCAGACGGAGAAATCGAGGTTCGACGAGCGGAAACGAAGCCGCTGTGCCGTGAATACCGGCGGAACTCCCAACTTTGATATAGCCGTCGGCAGTTGTCTCCATCGATACCACCGACGACCATGAGCAGCGAATCCGACGCGTGGCTGTTGGTCCCGCGGCCCCTCCGCCGTCTGCCGGCGGACCTCGCTGTCGTCGCGTTGCTGGTCGTCCTGACCGCGGTCTCGGCGCTCGTCCCGCCCGTCAGCGGGACGCCGGTCCGGATCGTGCTCGGTCTGCCGTTCGTGCTCTTCCTGCCGGGCTACGCGTTCGTCGCCGCGCTCTTTCCGGAGGCCGGCCGGACGGCGGGTCCGACGGAGGACGACGGGTCGGACGGACGGGTCGAACGCGCTCGTGAGGACGGCATCGACGGAATCGAGCGCGTCGCCCTCTCGTTCGGGCTCAGTATCGCGGTCTCGCCGCTCCTCGGGCTGGCGCTCAACTTCACGCCGTTCGGGATCCGGCTCGTCCCCATCGTGGTCACCATCGGCGGGTTCACCCTCGTCGCGGTCGCCGTGGCCGCCGCCCGGCGGCTGGCGCTCCCGGCCGCGGACCGGTTCCGGGTGCCGTTCGGCCGGTGGTACGCCGCCACCCGCACGGAGCTGTTCGAGCCCGAAACCCGGACGGACCAGGTGCTGAACGTCGTGCTAGTGGTGAGCCTCCTGCTCGCGGTGAGTTCGGTCGCCTACGCGGTCGCGACCCCGACCGCCGGCGAGTCGTTCAGCGAGTTCTACCTCCTGACCGAGAACGAGACGGGCGCGCTCACCGCCGAGAACTACCCCGCGAACTTCACCGAGGGCGCGGGCCAACCGCTCGTGGTCGGGGTCTCGAACCACGAACACCGACCGACGAACTACACCGTCGTCGCCCAGCTCCAGCGCGTCCGGGTGGCGAACGACTCCACGACGGTACTGGAACGGAGTCCGATGCAGCGGTTCACTCCGCGACTGGAGGACAACGAAACCTGGACCCGCCGACACACCGTCACGCCGACGATGACCGGCGAACGGCTTCGGTTGGTCTACCTGCTCTATCGAGGACCCGCCCCGGCGAACCCGACGACGGGGAACGCCTACCGCGAGACCCACCTCTGGGTGAACGTGACGTCGTAACGACGAAGGGTCATTCGGGAGTTTCGTGGTCCGGTTTTTTGAGCCCACTCGTGTCGAGACGGCCGCGGGCTGAACGACTTCGGAGAACGACCGTATCGGGAGCGACGGCTCCGCTCCATTCGAGGGGAACGTACTTGCAGTTCGGACACTCGACCATGTCCCGATCCCATCCCGTCGTCGACCGGTCGGTGATAGGAGACGGTTCTGTCGCACCGTTCGCGGGCCGTCTTTGGCACCGACTCCCCGTACGGGTGAGTCGATGAAGTGCCACCTGGTTGCAGTAACGGTCGACAGCACCCGACGATTCGAAACGAGGTGCCGGTTCGAGCGTTCGGTGTGGAGTGGCGGGAGTCGGTTCGGCGTTGGCGTTCGAACCGCTCTACCGCGACAGGGGATCGACCGCCATCACCGGAACTTTCGGACTGTCTTCGAGTGGATCCACGCGTTCGGAGCCGTCGTCGGGATCGAACGGGGTCGTGGCTATGCAGTCGGTTGCTCCTTCGGAGCGCGGATCTGCTCGTAGAAGGCGACGCTGTACGCGGCCGTGAACGCACCGATGATACCGGTCACTATCGCGAGGCCGACCGAGAGAACGGCGGCGATAACGAGGAGATCGTTCACGTCGTACAGCGTCGGGAGCGTGCCGATGATCCCGCCAACGGTCCCGAACACCGCCGAGAACACGACGATGATGGCCATGTAGCCGAGCGTGCTGAGTTTGTTCCCCCAGACGACGCGGATGCTCTTTTTGAACCCGCCAACGGCACCTTTTCCGTCGAGGACGATCGCCTGGCCGAAGAACTGGACGAAAAAGGAGAAGGCGAACAACAACACGAACAGCAGCAGTACGATACCCACGAGCGCGAGCAGCGAGCCCGCACCCGCACCACCGCTCTGCCCGATCCCCACGGCGAAGAACCCGCCGACTCCGCCGACGACGGCGATAGCGACGAAGTAGACGACCATCGCGACTCCCAGCAGCAGGTATGCCCCGAATATCGAGACGTAGTTGGCCCGTCCTTCCCGAAGGAACGTCCGGAGACTCGTCTTTCCGTCGAGCGCTTCGGCGACCATTCCGACGATTCCCCCGAAGTAAAACGGCAGGACGAACACCAACACGAGCGAGAAGAGCCCCGACACGACCAGTCCGATATCCGTGGTGAGAGACGACGAGAGCAACTGCGGGATCTGGAGGAGCCCGAACAGGAGCGTGACGAGGATGATGACCGGGTTTCGTCTGACGGCGTCCACTGCCTCTCCGATCGCTGCTATCGCACCCATAACTCAACGGGAAGTAGTCCCCCAATAAACGTTGTGTTCGCGTATCAGGTGATGTGGTTCCGGGACCAATCGTCCGTCGAAAGCCCCATCGTCCTGTGGGAGGCCACACATCGTCGAAGCACGGACTCGCGAAGGGTTGGGAGTAACGTTCGGTTAAACGGTCCTCGCACGCGTCCCGTGCGAACCCTCATGGTTCTGTCTCCCGTAGTCCTCGGATGTCTAAGATCACGTGTCCGAAGTGTGGCACCGAGTCCGCCTACGAAAAGCCGGCCGGGTCGCGGGACGACGGCGCTCTCACGTGCTGGAAGTGTGGGCACATCCTCCTCCTTCCGTAGCATATCTCGTCCGGCCATCTCGTCGGCACTCCTCACACTCAGAAATTGCACGCGACCGACGGCCGGAGGAAGCCATCGTTCGCCTCAGAGCGTGAACGGCGGCAACAGAGCATCCCGCACCAAGGCGTGGCCGCATCTATCGCACTCCCACGCTATCCGTTCGCCACCGTCGACCTCCGAAATGGTGTACATCTCGTGTCCGAAGAGGGCGCATTTGTATTGCACTACTATGCTCTACTCACAAGCAACGAAAACAAATGTGTGTCGGCTTTCCCCCGGTCGGATCTCGGGACCGAGGTCGTGATTCGACGGTGGTCGGAAGCCGAGACGTTTCGGCCGATACCACGCGCTCGTGCCGACCAGACCGAAGCCACGATTCGGCGGCGGTCGGGGGATACACAGCCCGAAACGATTATACTCGACGAGCCGAGCAACGCAGACATGGCGATGAGTTCGAACGAATCGCCGGTCGAGACGTGTGCTGAGTGTGGGGAAAGCGTGCTGGCAGCGTATCTCGACGACGACATTTGTCCAGCGTGCCGCAACGAGTGAGGACACGGTTTCGCAGCGCCAGTAGTTGTTCCACGTCTCGGATTCGTCTACTCTGTGACGGAATTCTCGTTGCGGAACACCGCGTTTTCGCTGTGAATCGGGAAAGAGTGGGCGGTGCTTGTCTAAATCGTCTCAGCTACATCGCATCCGGCGAAATCTGGATGTTGTAACTCGCGACCGCCGAAGGATCACTGGGAGCCATGATGCAGTCGAAAGTGAGCGACTCGCCGCTGGAGACACCCTCGGAGCTATCGCTCCCTTCGCCGATGCGGGTACCCTCTGAATCGTAGATCTGGGCGTTGATGAAGAGGAAATCAAAGTCCTGCTCCGCAGTGAGTTGCCCACGCACGCCGGTCGAGATCCCGCTATCCTCGTTGTACCATTCGCTCTCGTCGAGCGTTACGCCGTCCACAATATCTTGCTCGTCGAGCTCGATATCTCCGGAGGAACCGTCACTGTCGCCGCTAGAACCCTCGCTTTCGCTCGTTGCAGTCGAGTCGGAATCTTGCCCACTATCCGAATCTTCGCTTTCGCTGGTCGCGGTGGAGTCGTCCTCGGAGTCCTCCTCATTCGAGGTCGACTCGCTGTCCTCGCCCTCACTGGTCGACATGGATGTCGACTCGCCGTCCTCACCGGAGGTGGACATCTCGGTCTCCTCGCTTCCACCCGAAGCCTCCGTGCTCTCACTGCCGCCGCTGGCTTCGGTGCTTTCGCTCCCGCCATTGGAACCATTCCCACCGCTGCTACTGTTGTTGCCGCCCGTCTCACCGCTACATCCTGCGAGTCCAGCTCCTACTGCAATTCCAACCGCTGATATGTACTTACGTCGGTGCATCAGGAATAAATATAGATTTAGTCGGGATAGTTCTTTGTTTTCCGACAACGTGAAACTCCGAGAAACTGACGAGGAGTTTCTACGCCCGAGCGATCCGGCGCTGCGCGTAGTGGCTCTGATATGTCGTGAGGAAGCCAGGGGTGGGATTTGAACCCACGAATTCTCGATTACAAATCGAGTGCTTGCACCGCCCAAGCTCCCCTGGCGCGGCCGGGAGTTACCACCCTGTGGATTTGTGGCTATCGCTTTCGAGGCGTTTCTCGAGGTCGAGCCGCTGTGGCGTGTAGCCGTGCCGTTCGTAGAATCGCCGTGCGCCGTCGTTGTCGGCGAGCACCGAGAGCGAGACGACGTCGAATCCCTCGGCTCGAAGGGCGTTCTCGGCCGCGTCGAGGAGCGCACCGCCGATCCCCTCGTCGCGGCGCTCGGGCCGGACCACGAGGTTTCGCACGATACCCCGCGAGACGTCCTGGGCGTACTGTTCGGACTCCGGCCCGAACATCACGAAGCCAGCGAGGTCGCCCGCCTCGTCGCGCGCGACCAACAGCCCGTCGGTGATGATGTCCCGAACGACCGCCTCGCGGATGGTCCGCCTGTTCTCCTCGGCGTGGAGATGCGAGCCGTGGGCGCGCTGTCCCCGCGCCAGTTCGACCCACATATCGGCGATGGCGTCGGCGGCTTCCGTGCTCGGGGACTCGATGTTCACGCCCGCAGCGCCTCGACCGCCGGGAGCGAATCACCCGCGAGCAGCGTCAGCGACGCGCCGCCGCCCGTGCTCACGTGCGAGAAGCCCTCGATCCCCAGCTGCCGGATCGCCGCCGCGGTGTCGCCGCCGCCGACGATGCTGTACTCGGCCCCGGCGGCCGCGGTGTAGAGGTCGCGGGTGCCGTGGGCGAACGTCTCCTCCTCGAAGACGCCCGCCGGCCCGTTGAGGATCACCGTTCCCGCCGACTCGATCACCTCGGCGTAGGCCGACACGGTTCGACCCCCGACGTCCATCGCCGGCGAGTCGGCCGCCGGCGGGAACTCGTCCACGGCGACCTCGTGGCGCTCGCCGTCACGCTCGACCGCGACGTCCCGCGGCACCTCGATCTCGTCGTAGGTGTCGAGGAGGTCGCCCGCACGGTCGATCTCGTCCCAGTAACCGTGGTCGTAGACGAACTCCGAGGTCGCGGGGCCGAGCTCCGCGCCGCCCGCGAGCAGACAGACGTTGCCCACGACGCCCGCGGTGAGGACCGTATCGGCCAGCCCGCGTTCGAGCACGCTTCGAGCGACGCCGACCGAGTCGCCGACCTTCGCGCCGCCGAGGAGGTAGACCCGCGGCGTCGGGGTCTCCTCGATCGCCCCCAGTACGTCGAGTTCGCGCTCCATCACCCGGCCGGCGTAGCCAGGGAGCCGTTCGGGAAAGCCAACCAGGGAGGGCTGGGAGCGGTGGGCGGCCGCGAACGCGTCGTTGACGTAGACGTCGAGCACGGGGGCCAACCCCTCGACGAGATGGGTGTTCGCGGCGTCGGCCGCCTCGAACTCCATGTACTCCTCGGCGTAGAAGCGAGTGTTCTCGAGCACCACGAGGTCCCCCGGGTCGAGCCCCGCGACCGCCTCGCGCGCCGCCGCCGAGAACGTGGCGTCGCAGTAGCCGACGGGGGCATCGAGTAGCTCGTCGAGGCGGTCGGCGTGGGCGGCGAGGGTGGAGAAGTCGTCGTCGCCGGGCCGGCCCTGGTGGGCGAGCACCGCGACTCGCGCGCCCCGTTCGGCGAGCTCCGAGAGGGTCTCGACGTGGGCGCGCAGTCGGGCGTCGTCGGCCAGCCCGTCGTTCCCGTTAGCGAGCGGGCTGTTGATGTCGATGCGGACCCCGACGGCGACGCCCTCCAGGTCGAGGTCGTCGAGGGTTTGGAGCATTGCTATCCCTATTTCGGGCACCCGGCAAATCCCTTTCCCTCCGGGCGGACCTCCCTGGCCTCGGTTCGAGGCTGCGCGTCGTTTGGGGCGGTGAGCAAAGCTTATTAGCACATCCCTACCGCGATTCATGTGGAACACTATCATGGCTATCGCTGAGACCTACTCTCGCGGCCGAAACTACCTCGCCGAGCAGCCGCTCGGTTTGCTCGTCGCGGTCGTCTGCGTGATCTTATTGCTCGACC
The DNA here is from genome assembly GCF_000336675.1 of Halococcus hamelinensis 100A6. Lineage (NCBI taxonomy): Archaea > Methanobacteriati > Methanobacteriota > Halobacteria > Halobacteriales > Halococcaceae > Halococcus > Halococcus hamelinensis. The sequence goes on from NZ_AOMB01000030.1 coordinate 54,365, forward strand.
TCGTTCGCAAGCTGCTCGACGGCTCGCTCTCGGCGCTCAGCCTCGGTATCTTCGTGAAGGAGGGGCTGATCCTCGGGCTCGAACTCGGCCTCGCCGGCGTGGGGCTCTCGATGACCTACTCGATCCTCGGATTCGCGAACTTCGCACACGGCGATTACATCTCGACGGGCGCGTTCGCTGGCTGGGCGACGACCTACGTCGTCGCGGGCTTCGGCGCGCTCCCGCTCGGCGACCTCGTCCTCGTCGGTGTGAGCGGCGACGCCACGGCGGGCGACGTCGGCGTCAGCGTGGTCTCGACTCCGCTCGCCGTCGTCGCGGGTCTCGTCGTCGCGGTGGGCGTCGCGATCGTTCTCTCGCTGGTCCTCGACCGCGTGGCCTACAAGCCCATGCGCAACCAGGAGGGGATCGCGCTCCTCATCGCGAGCATCGGGGTCGCGCTCGCGCTCCGCTACCTCCTCGCGTTCGTCTTCGGCACCAGCGCACCGGGCGTCACCGGCGGGGAGGTTCCGGGGGTCACCGTTCCCGGCATCGGGATCCAGATAAACGCCCACGAGGCCACGCTCGCGGTCTGCACCGTCGTTCTACTCGCCGGCGTTCACGTCCTGCTCCAGTACACCAAGCTCGGCACCGCGATGCGTGCGATGGCCGACAACCGTGACCTCGCGCGCGTCACGGGCATCCCGACCGAGCGCGTCGTCCGCATGACCTGGATCATCGGCGGGGGGCTCACCGGCGCGGCGGGCTACCTCGTCACGCTCGAAACCGGAACCATCAGCTTCGACTTCGGCTGGACGCTGCTCCTCCTGATCTTCGCGGCAGTGATCCTCGGCGGGATCGGGTCGGTCTACGGCGCGATGTTCGGCGGCCTCGTGATCGGGTTGGCCAGCCAGGTCTCGCTCGTCTGGATCCCCTCCGACTTCACGACCGCCGTGGCGTTCGCCGTGATGATCGTCGTTCTCGTCGTGAAGCCCTCGGGGCTGTTCAGCGGGGTGACGACCACATGAGCGCCGTCGAGGGACTGCGCCGGCGGCTCTCCGGGACGGACACGACCCTCGTGCTCGGGGTCGTGTTCGGCCTCTACGCGCTCTACATCGTCTTCGGCTGGATGCTCGGGCTCAGCGTCGGCGGGATCGTGAGCACCCTCCAGCAGGTCACGTTCCTCGCGGCGGTCTACGCGCTCGTGGCGCTCGCGTTGAACCTCCAGTGGGGGTACGCCGGCCTGTTCAACATCGGCGTCGCCGGCTTCATGGCGGTCGGGGCCTACACCATGGCGATGCTGACCGCGCCCGTGAACCCCGAGGTCGGTGGGATCCCGGGGCTCGGCCTGCCGCTCTGGGTCGGCATCGTCGGCGGGATGCTCGCGGCGGCGCTGGTCGGTGCGGTGGCGGCGCTCCCGGCACTCCGGCTTCGGGCCGACTACCTCGCCATCGTCACGCTCGCGCTCTCGGAGATCATCCGACTGATCTACAACTCCACCCCCGTTCAGACCTTCTCGCTCGGCGGGGTCGAGCTCGGTACCGGCGGCGCACGCGGGATCCAGGCTCCAACCAACCCGGTCGGTGCGCTCTACTACACCGACCCCGCGAGCCCGGGGGCTGGAACCACGGCCCTCGGCGACGCGGTCTTCGGGTTCTTCTCCGGGCTCGGGATCGGCGACACCACGGTCGTGGATTCGACATACACCCTGGTGCTCGTGCTGTTCGTCGTCGCCTTCTACCTCCTGCTCTCGCGGGTCGGCAACTCGCCGTTCGGTCGGGTGCTGAAGGCCATTCGGGAGGACGAACTCGTGGCGAACGCGCTGGGGAAGAACACCCGTCGGTTCAAGGTCAAGACCTTCATGCTCGGCTGCGCGCTGATGGGGCTCGCGGGGATCCTCTGGCAGGGCAGCCAGGGCCGGATCACGCCCGCGCAGTTCCTGCCGATCGTCACCTTCTACGTCTTCACCGCGGTGATCATCGGCGGCTCGGGATCGAACACCGGGAGCGTCATCGGCGGCGCGCTGTTCGCGGGCCTCCTGTTCCTCGGTCCGACCTACGTCGGCCGGATCGTCGGCAACTTCTTCGACCTCGGAAGCGGGCCGAACACGTTCACGGCCGCCGTCGGCGCGCTTGGGACACTGGATCCGGAGCCGGTAGTGGCGTACGCGCTCAGCGACATCGCCAGCCTCCGGTTCGTCCTTCTCGGGGTCGTGTTGGTCTACCTGATGCAGAACCGTCCCGACGGGCTGCTCGGCCATCGGACGGAACCCGCGGCGGCGGTCTCGCTCGCACGACCCAGCTCTGACGAGTCCACGGCCGCCCGCGCCGACGGCGGACCACGAACGGAGGAAGGCCGATGAGCGAAACCGGTGATGCCGACCAGACGAACGTCATCGAAGGGACGGAGGGTGGCCCGGAGAACCTCTCCGAGATCGACCCCGACACCGAATCCGACGTCGAACGCGCCGCCCGTCGAACGCCGCCGGGCAAACCCCTCCGGGTCCGCGACCTCAGAAAGGAGTTCGGCGGGCTGACCGCGGTCGACGGCGTGAGCTTCGACATCGAGGAAGGGTCGCTGACGGGGCTCATCGGGCCGAACGGCGCGGGGAAGTCGACGACCTTCGACTGCATCACGGGTGTCCATCGTCCCACCGGTGGCTCGGTCCACCTTCGCGACGAGGAGATCACGGGTCTCAGACCACATCGGATCGCGAACCGTGGGCTGGTTCGAACGTTCCAGATCACCCGCGAACTCACCGAGATGACGGTGCTCGAGAACATGCTGCTCGCGCCGCGGGGACAGCGGGGCGAATCGCTCTGGCGGTCGGTGCTGCCGGGCGCGCGGGGCGGCGTCCGCACCCAGGAACGCGAACTCCGGGATCGGGCTTGGGAGACGCTCGAACGCTTCGAGATCGACCACCTCGCCGAGGAGTACGCGGGCAACCTCTCGGGTGGCCAGCGCAAACTCCTCGAGATGGCGCGGGCGCTCCTCACCGACCCCGACGTCGTCCTGCTCGACGAACCGCTCGCGGGGGTGAACCCCACGCTCGAACGGAAACTCCTCGCGCAGGTCCACGAGCTTCGCGAGGAGGGCTACACCTTCCTCCTCGTCGAACACGACATGGACGTGATCATGGAACACTGCGAGCGCGTCATCGTGATGCACCAGGGTCGCGTGCTCGCCGACGACGACCCCGAAACCGTTCGGGCGGACGAACGCGTGATCGACGCCTACCTGGGGGCGAACGTATGAGCGCCGACTCGACGGACGAATCCGGGGACGGGGATGGCTCCCCGACGACGGACGAATCCACAGCGGCATCGACGACGGACGAATCGTCCGCACAGTTCCCTGGCGACCTGCTCGCGGTCTCGGCGCTCGACGCGGGCTACGGCGACCTCCAGATCCTCTCGGCCGTCGACCTCGCGGTCCACGACGGCGAGTACGTCACCATCGTCGGGCCGAACGGCGCGGGGAAGTCGACGGTGATGAAGACCGTCTTCGGGCTCACGACCTACATGGGTGGGGAGATACGGTTCGACGACGACGACATCAGCGGGCTCGCCCCCGAGCGGATAATCCACCGGGGCGTGAGCTACGTCCCCCAGAACGAGAACGTCTTCGCGGGGCTGTCGGTGCGCGAGAACCTGGAGATGGGGGCGTACATCCTCGATTCGGTGCCCCAGTACCGGCTCGATTGGGTCTTCGAGCGGTTCCCGATCCTCGAAGAACGGCAGACACAGCGCGCGGGCACGCTCTCGGGCGGCCAGCGCCAGATGCTCGCGATGGGCCGGGCGCTGATGCTCGACCCGGACCTCCTGATGCTCGACGAACCCTCGGCGGGGCTCGCCCCGGACCTCGTCGACGAGATGTTCGACCGGATCGACGCCATCAACGAGTCGGGCACCGCAATCCTGATGGTCGAACAGAACGCGGTCGAGGCGCTCTCGCGGTGTGACCGGGGCTACGTGCTGGTCCAGGGCCAGAACCGCTTCGACGACACCGGCGAAGCGTTGCTCGGTAACGACGAGGTGCGCCAGGAGTTCCTCGGCGGGTAGCCGACTACCCGCTGGTGGCGTTCGCGCTCGAATTGCCGCTGGCACCGCTCCCGCCACCGCCGCCCGCGCTGAACTCGACGGTGTCCTCCTGTTCGATGCTGCCGTCCTCGGCGTAGGCGAAGACCTCGTAGGTGACGGACTCGACGTCACCGTTGTCGTCGAAGTTCACGCTGCTCGATGCGCCCTGATAGTTGATCGCCTCGCCGCTGGCGGCCATCCGAACCCCTTCCGCGAGGTTCTCGGGGCCGACGGCGGTTCCACCGGGGTTGGCGACGGCCGCGACGTGCTCTTGGACCGCCGGACCGCTGTTCTCGCCCGCGGCGGCGTTGGCGAGGATCTGGACCGCGGTGGCGTCGTAGGCTTGTGAGGTGAACACGCCGGGTTCGTTGCCGTACTGTTCCTGAAAGGCGTTGGTGAAGAACTCCTGGGCGGGCCCCGCGGCGAGCGGCGCGGTGCCGATCACGTTCGTCATCGACTGGCCGACGTTGCCCGGGAGTTCCGGGTCGCGCAGGCCGTCGGTCACCATGATGGTCGTGTCGCGGCTGTAGTTCGAGTAGTAATCCCGGAAGAGCTGATTGCCGCTCTCGGGGTAGCCGATCACGAGGAGTCCATCGGGACTCGACGACATCGCCTGCTGGAGCTTCGAGGTGTAGGAGGACTGGGCCTTCTCGAAGGAGACCTGCGCTGGCACGTTCCCCTCCCCGAAGGCCTGCACGAAGCTATCCGCGAGCGCCTGGCCGTAGGAGTTGTTGACGTACATGACCGACACCGTCGAGGCGCTGACGCGCTCGTTGGCCACCTGCGCCAGTACCTGCCCCTGGAGCGCGTCCGAGGGCGGCGTCCGGTAGACGTAGCCGTTGTCCTGAAGGTCGGTGATGTCGGGCGAGGTGCTCGCGGGCGAGACCAGCACGACCTGGTTCGGGATCGTGACCTCCTGGGCGACCTGGATCGTGGTCTCGGAGGAGGCCGCACCGGTTATCGAGGGATAGCCGCCGTCGACCAGCGACTGCGCCGCGGTGATACCGGCCTGGGGGTCGGTCTGGGTGTCCTCGGTCTGGGTGTCGATCGGAAAGCCGAGGTCGGAGTCGCTCAGCTGGCGGGCCGGCAACAACGCCGCCTGCTGGATCGGCTGGCCGACCGAGGCGAGGTCGCCCGTCGTCGGCTGGAGGACGCCGACCTTGATCGACCGACCCCCGCTTCCACCACCGCCGCCACCGCTTCCACTGCTCGTACCCCCCTCACCGCCGCTGGTTCCAGATCCACCACCGCCGGTTTCGCCTCCGCCACCGCCGGTCCCTTCGCCGCCGCTTCCGCTGCCTCCACCACTGGTTCCGTTGCCCCCACTCCCGCCGTCGTCGCTCGCACACCCGGCGACGCCAGCGATACCGGCCACGCCGAGAGCCGCGAGAAATTCACGCCGTTTGTGATCACGTGACATGATACCGAAACACTTCGTTGACGAGGTCATAAGTCTTCCCCATCGTTTCGGCTGCTCACGGCCGGTTTCAACCGAAATTACGGCCGTCGGGTCCTACGGTTCGTCGAAGACCACGTCGCGGCCGTCGTGCCGACAGACTTCGAGGGCGTGTTTCGCGGCCATTCCGGCCGGTTGGGCGGTCCGTGCCCGCCCGACCCCGACCTTGAGGTCGACGTCGACCACCTCGCGGACGTGCGCGATGGCGTCGTGGTAGGCCGTCTCGTCGAGGCTCGAACAGACCGCGATGATGTTGTCGCCGCCGACGAAGAAGGCGAGCGAGTCGTGGGCCTCGCGGAGGTAGCGCATGAGTTCGGCGTAGCCCTGCTCGATGTGGATGAAGGTGTCGAAGGCCCCGATCCGGTCGGTGTACTTCTCGGTCGCGTCGTTGACGTCGAAGTGGGCGACCTGGACGTCCTCGGCCGTTCGACGGTCCTCGGCTACCGGCTCGCCGCGCAGGATCTCCCGGCGGTCCTTCGCCTGGGCGCTGCCCGCGTCCTGTAACTGCGTACTCGCCGTGTCGAGCGCCGCGGCGGGGGTCCCACCGGTCGCGACGCTCAGGCTCAGCGTCACGGGATACCGGTTCGCCACCGACTCCTGGACCAGCGCGTGGGCGTCCATCCCGATGCCGTTGGTGACCGCGATCATGTTGTCGAACCGCGAGAAGAAGACGTAGCCGTCGCGGTTGCCGAACAGCTGCGAGAGGTCGGCATAGAGGCGCGACTGGAGCGTCTGGAGGTCGACTTCGCGACGCGGTTCGGGGGTGACGGTCCAGGGCCCGTAGTTGTCGATCTGGATGAGCGTTACCTGCGTGTTCGTCACGGTGGTCGGGCTATGGAAGCCGCCAGTATGCGTCTTTGGATATCGAGGCTCGGCTCAGTCCGCTCTCGAACGCGACTCGGTTCGCAACGGCGGAGCGGACGGCTCCCCCGCCCCGGTGTCAGCCGATCCACCGGCGAGCACCGCGAGGATCACCACGAGTTCGTTCGCCGCGCCGACGAGCGCGAGGTACTGGATGGCGGGGAGCGACACCGACTCGACGCTGCCGGCGAGCGAGGGGAGCACCACGAGCGCACCCGCGATGCCCGCGAGCCCCGCCAGCGCCGCGAAGCCACAGAACGCGAGCCGTAGCCGGCGCGAGAGGGACTCGATACCGAGCAGCGCGGTCGGGATCACGACCGGGAAGGCGATGAACAGCACCCGGGTGATGTTGCGCGCGATGAGCGGCTGGAGGAAGGCGAGCGGCACGACGGCGATCCCGGCGGCGAGGAACGCGGTTCGGCGGTCCACGGACCGCTCGCGAACGACTTTCGGGAGCGTGACGACCCCGTAGAGCGCCGCGAGCACCCAGAGCGTGCCGAAGGCGCTGTAGACCTCGTAGGGGATGTAGAAGACGCTCATCGCGAACTTATCGAGCTGTGCGCCGACCCCGCGGGCGACGATCGCGCCCAGGGTGTCGCCCGAGAAGCCGTAGAACACCCGCAAGCCGAGGTACATTACGCCGGCGGGTATCGCCGCGGCGATGGGACGGACCACGCCACGGACTCCCCGTCGCTGGAGGCAGTAGAGCCCGTAGATCGGGAGGGCGAACAGCACGCTCTCCTTGGTGGCGACGCCGAGCGCGAGGAGGAGCGCGAAGACGAGGAGTCGGTCGCGGTAGGCCGCCCAGAACACGCATGCCAGCATGAACATCGTCACGCCGTCGACCAGCACGAGGTTGGTCGAGAGGTACGCGACCGCCGGCGAGACCACGAACAGCGCGAGGCCGAACGCCGCTCGCCGAACCCCGAACCCGAGGTCGCGGAGGTAGGCGTAGCCCACGACCCCGGCCGCGGTCAGCGCCGAGAGGTTCACGACCGCGAACCCGGTCAGTCGGGAGGTCGGGAGCAACCAGGCGAGGGTCGGCGTCACCACGCGATAGCGAAACGGCGCGGACGGCACGTCCGTCGCGTCGAACGGTGCCCGTGCGATCTGGAAGTACTTCGGCGCGTCGCCGGGTCGCACGACGAGGAGCGGATCGACGAGCAGCGACGCGCCGGCCACCACGAGGCCGACGAGCGTCGCGCTCGCGAGGATGGCGGCGGGGAGTTCGTGGTCGCGCCACACGTTGGCGACGGACTGGCGGGAACTCATCGATGACGCGCCACGAGCGGCGTTAGATCCGTTTGAAGACGCCCTTCACCAGCGTGAGNTCAGAGATGTGTATAAGAGACAGGTCTCGGGGTCGTCGTAGTTGTCGAGATACCATTCGTAGGTCTCGACGAGCGCCTCCTTGTTGGAGTAGCGGGGTTCCCAGCCGAGGGATTTCAGCTTCTCGACGGAGACGTACGAGTCCTCGTGGGCGGTCTCGTAGACCCAGGGGTAGAGCGGGGAGAGGTTGAGTTTGTCGAGCGTGCGGAGCGCGAACACCGTGAGCGGGGTCGGGGTGCCCACGGTGCGCTTGCCGGTGCCCGCGTAGTCGATCGGGGCCTGGAAGTCCTCCTTCATCGTGCCGAACTCCTCGGCACCCACGTTGAACGTGGTGTTGACCTCCTCGTCCTCCTTCGCGAACATGAACTCCATCGCGCGGACGAGGTCGTAGACGTGCATCAGCTGGTACTTGTTGTTGCCCCAGCCGACCATCGGGACGTTCGCGCCGGATTCGATCCAGTCGAACAGGACCTGGAAGACCCCGAGGCGCTTCGGGCCGATGAAGGTCTTCGGTCGGAGGATCGGAACGCACATGCCCTGCCGGCGGAAGTCCCGGCAGATCTGCTCGGCCTCGATCTTGGCTTCGCCGTAGGGACCAACGCCGTCGAGCGGGGACTCCTCGGTGATGGGGTGGTGGTCGTGGGTGCCGTAGACCGCGGTCGAGGAGATGTAGACCACGCGGTCGACGCCCGCGTCCTTCGCGGCCCAGAGCACGTTGCGAGTGCCGTTGATGGTGGTGTCGCGGATGCGCTCGTCGTCCCAGAGCGGGAGCGCCGCGGCGGTGTGGACGACCGAGTCCGCACCCGACTCTTCGAGCGCGGCGGCGATGGACTCCTCGTCGCGGACGTCGCCCTCGATGAACTCGACGCCCTCGATCTCGTCTTCGGGTTTGAAAGGTTTGAGGTCGAGCGCCACGACGTCCCAGCCGCGTTCCTTGAAGTATTCGCAGGTGTGAAGCCCGAGAAATCCGGTGCCGCCGGTGACGAGCAGCGTCCCGGGCTCGGTGAGCCGTTCGTCCGCTTGCTGTTGTGCTTGCATTGCCCCGTGATTCACGATGGGGTTTGAACTATCTACCGATACGGGTCGCGTTTCGGCGCGGGATTTCGGGGATGAAACGTGCTGAAACGTGTCCCGGACGCCGGAAACGATGCGGAACGGTCCGCACCGATCGGCCGTTTTATGGGAGCCCATCCCGCAGAAGGGTGCAATGGGCGAGGCGCAGACACAGCGGAGCAGCATCGTCGACACAGTCGTCGGTCTCGCCTACGAGATCCGTCCGTGGCAGTGGTACAAGCAGTCGGTCCTCCTCATCGGGATCGTCTTCTCGCGGGAGCTGTTCAACCCCGCGGCGTGGAGTCAGGTGGTCCTCGGCGTGCTGGCCTTCTGTGCGATCGCCGGCGCGACCTACATCTTCAACGACATCAGCGACGTCGAGGCCGACCGCAAACACCCCACGAAGCGCAACCGACCGATCGCCTCCGGTCAGGTGAGCGTCACGACCGCGGGCGCGTTCGCGGTCGCGCTGCTGGCCGGCGGGTTCGTGCTGTCGTACGCCCTCGGACGGCTCTTCCTCATCGTCGTTCTGACGTACATCGCACAGAACGTGCTCTACTCGCTCTATCTCAAGGACGTCGTGCTGGTCGACGTGATGCTGATCGCGATCGGGTTCGTACTTCGGGCGGTGGCGGGCGTGGTCGCCATCGGCGTCGCGCTCAGTCCCTGGCTCGTGGTCTGTACGTTCCTCGCCGCCCTCCTGCTCGCGATCGGCAAGCGCCGCAACGAGTTCGAGGCCAGCGACCTGCCCGGCGAGACCCGGGCGACCCTCGAGGAGTACACCCCCGAGACCCTCGACCAGCTCCTCGGGATCGTGACCTCCACCCTCCTGATCTCCTACTCCATCTACACCTTCACCGGCGCGAAGCTCGCGATGATGCTCACGCTCCCGTTCGCCTTCTTCGGGGTCTTCCGGTATCACCACCTGGTTCACACCACCGACTCCGGCGTCTCGCCGGAGGTGCTGTTGATCGACCGTCAGTTCATCCTCAACCTCGCGCTCTGGGGGCTGATCGCGGTGATAGTGCTCTACGGCCGCCCCCGGGCCTGGCTGGTCGGGGCCGGGGTGGTCTGATGGACCGCTACGACCTCCAGGTCCACACCGACGCCTCGCCGTGTTCGGCGACCCCGCCCGAGGACGTGGCTGCGGCCGCGACGGACGCGGGCCTCGACGGCATCGTGGTGACCGACCACGACACCCTCGCGAACGTCGAGCGGGTTCGTGCGGCGGCTCCCGAGGGGCTGGACGTGATATCGGGCGTCGAAGTCACCACGACGCAGGGGCACCTCCTGGGGATCGACGTCGCCGAAACGCCACCGAAGACGGATCCGCTGAGCGTCGTCGACCGGATCCACGACCAGGGCGGGCTCGCGGTGCTCTCGCACCCGTTCGACTCGCTCCGGCAGTACTACGACCGCGACCTCGACGACCTCGCGGCGGCCGTCGACGGGGTCGAGGTCGAGAACTCCCGGTGTGTCCGGGAGTCGTTCAACCGGCAGGCACGCGCGTACGCGAACCATCATGGACTGTCGATGACGGGCGGCAGCGACGCCCACTTCCCGCGGGAGGTCGGTCGGGCGTACACGGCGGTCGAGGGCTCCCTTACGGACGCGATCCGCGAGGGCTCGACCACGCCTCGCGGGCACGGCCGGTACGCGTCGGGCCACGTTCTCACGAAGGTCCAGCAGGCGCGACGGCTGGTCGGGGGCGCGAGGCCATGAGCGGGCTCCCCGACGAAGGTCGACCGGGCGGGGAACCGGCGGGCGAGCCGGACGGGCTCACCGGCCGCGTTCGGCGGGTGGTGAGCGAGCACGGGATCTGGGTGACGGCGGTGCTCACGGTCGTGGTGTTCGCCGGGCTCTTCCTCTTCGGCGACGCCGGCCAAGTCACGAGCGCGCTCGCACAGTTCGATATGCGGGCGTTCGCGGTCGTGATCGGGCTCACGACGGTCGGCTATCTCGTCCGGTTCGTGAAGTGGGAGCTCTACCTCGACGAACTCGACATCGACGTGCCCCGGACGACGAGCCTCACGGTGTTCTTCAGCGGGTTGATGATGGTCGTCACGCCGGGGAAGGCGGGCGAGGTCTGGAAGGCGTGGCTCCTGCGCGACATGGAGGACGTCCCGGCGAGCAAGACGACCCCCGTCGTCGGGGCCGAACGGATCACCGATGTGGTCTCGCTCGCGGTGCTCGCGTCGGTCGGCGTGGTGGCCTACGGTCGGTCGCCCGCGATCCTCGCGGCGGTCGTGGTGGCCTTCGTCGCCGGGCTGGGGTTGCTCCAGTGGCGTGCGGGCTGTCTTCGGATCCTCTCGTGGGCCGAAGGCCTGCCCGTCGTCGGCGAGTACGCCGACGAGTTCGAGACGTTCTACGAGAGCACCTACGTCCTCTTCCGACTCCGGCCGCTGGCGCTCGCCACGGTCCTCAGCGTCGTCGCGTGGGCGCTCGAAGGCATCGCGCTCTGGGTCACCCTCGCCGGGTTCGGGGTCGAGGTCTCGATCCTCGCCGCGGTGTTCGTCTTCGCACTGGGCTCGGTGATCGGCGCGGTGAGCCTCCTCCCGGGCGGGCTCGGTGCGGCCGAGGCCAGCATGACCGGACTCCTGCTCACGTTCTCGGTCGCGGAGCCGATCGCCGTCGCCGCGACGCTTGTGGTCCGGGTGGGGACGCTCTGGTACGCCGCCGTCCTCGGATTCGCCGTGTTCAGCGTCCACAAACTCCTCGGCGGCGAACCGAATCCCGAGGCGTAACCGGATCGCGCGGAGCGGACACCTGATTTATTTCACATGGCCGGAGCGGTTGGCGCGCACTCGCGACCGGTCCGAACGATAGTGAGGGCCGGTCGTGGACACTGTGCGAGGGATGAGCACCGGAGTGAGTGACCAACGGGAGCGAACGAGGAGCGCAGTCGGCTGGGGAGGCGTGTGGCCGGTGCGGGGCGGCGGCGGGAGCGGAGATGCGAGTTGTTGCACCGCGAGCGAGTGAAACGAGCGAGCGGGCGCGAGGGTGACCAACGGGAACCCGATGCGCTTTTGATCCACATTTTGCCAGGGAGCGAGCGAAGCGAGCGACCGCAGCAAAAGGTGGGGGCGTTTTACCACCAGTAGTCGCCGATCAACTGCATGAACAGCGCCTGGCCGAACACCGCGGCGGCGAGCACCGCGCGCCGACGGGTCGTGGCGTCGGCGGCCCTGACCACGGCGGCGACGGGGACGAGCAGGAACGGGTAGACGAACAGCGCGCCGCGGGCGGTCTCGCCGGTGTGGTAGACGCTTCCGAGGAAGAGGCCGCCGAGCGAGAGCACCGCGCCGCCGAACAGGAGCAGCGGCTCGCGGTCCACCCGACCGCCGGCGCGGGCGCTCCGCCAGAGAACGCGCACGCCGCGGACCGCGAGCAGGCAGAGGAAGGGCGTGAAGAACAGCGCGATCTCGGCGACGTTCTCGATCCGGGTGTAGAGGTAGCGGAGGGGCGAGACGAACGGCAGGAAGCCCTCGGTGTTCTGCTGGTCGGACGCCAGCGAGAACGAGTGGAGGTAATCGAAGTCGAAGCCCACTGCGAGGAGGGCGTAGGCGGCCACGAGGCCGACGAGGACCACGACGAACGGGAGCCACTTCTCGCGGCGGGCGAGCGCGAGCACGCCGAGCACGGGCAGGATGAACACGAAGGTGAAGGTCTGGGTGGAGGCGACGAACACGCAGACGAGCGTTCCGAGGGCGGCGACGAGGGGTGAGTCCCTGGTGAAGCAGTAGACCGCCGCGAGCATCACGACCGTGATCATCGCATCGAGGCTGGTGAGGGTGTAGACCTGGACCGCGGGGAGCAGGACGAACAGGAAGGTGGTGTAGTTCGCGACCGACGCGGGGTAGTACGTCCGGAGGAGCCGCGAGAGCAGGAGGGCGGTGAGCGCGAGCGACCCCAGACCGACGACGAGCGAGACCCAGAGCGCCGAGGGGAGTATCGTATCGAGGACGTAGAAGGTGAGCACCGCACCCGGAGGGTGGGTCTGGGCGTGCAGCGGGAGCGAGAGCTGCTGAGACTCGAAGGTTTCGAGGAAGCGAACGGGGTCGGCGACGTCGATCGCGGCGAGGTAGTACCCGCCGGGGTCGAAGATGTCGATCGCCGCCCGTTCGTAGTTGCCGGGGGCCGAGAGCGGTCTGAGGATCCCCGGTCCCACGCCGTGGGTCAGGGTGGTGAGCACGAGCAGCGCCCCGCCGGCGACGACCACCGAGAGGAGGGTGAGGTGGTCGGTCCGGAGAAGAACGACCACGGCGACGGCGAAGACGACGAGCGCGAGCGCGGTGAAGACCGCCGCGTCGGGTAGCGGGAGGCGGGTCACCCGAAGCGCGAACTTGCTGATCGGCCAGTACCTCGGGATCAGCACGTTCTGCGCGTCGAGGAGCTGGCGGTCGAACAGTTTGATGACCAGGTTGCAGAAGACGACCGAGGTGAGCGTCACCCAGCCGATCCCGAGCACCGCACGCACCGAGAACAGTCCGTCCGATCGGCGTGCGGTGTCGGTCCCGGCGGCCATACTCGTCCGTTCAGTCCACGACGCTTAGGTGCTTCCGTCCGTGCCGGCTCAGGCCGAGCTCGATTCGGGACCTTCCGCCTCGGGGTCGTACTCCCAGAGGTCGTTCGTCCGCATGGACTCGCCGACGCGCTGGTGCATCGTTTGGATGTCCTCGATCTCGTCGTCCTCGACGCCGTCGAAGACCGCTTCGAGGCTCACGACCCGCTCGTAGTTGAGCCGGATCGGCTCGTCGCCGTGTTCGGCCACGAACGCGGCGACGTCGAGCGGGAAGTCCTCCCCCTCGTCGACCTTCTTCGCGACGATCGCCTGCCCGTACTTTCGCATTCCCTCGCTGCCCTCCTCGCCATCGGGGTCGTGCGGCCAGTCTGCCATACTTGGTCCTACCGCGCTCGCCGCAAAAGGATTGCCGTCCGTCGGCGCATCGTCGGGAGCGTCGCGCCAGCGTACGGATCGGCCGAACCCCATCCTTTAGCGTCTGTAGCGGATACCATCGACGTGAGACGTTCGTTCGCCAGCAGGGTTCCGCCCGACGACCGCGACCCGGTGGAGGGTCGATGAGCGAGGAGACGCCGTACGACACCAGGACGGTCGTGCTCAGCCTCGTCGTCGGGGTCTTCTTCGGTGGGATGGTCGGCGGGGTGGCGTTCCCGACGCTCCCCCAGCTCGGGAGCATCCTCGGGTTCTCGGCGCTGGTCGTCGGCGTGATCCTCTCGATCAACCGCTTCACCCGAATGGTGCTGAACGCGCCCGCCGGGTCCATACTCGATCGGTTCGGTACTCGCCGTCCGATGCTCGCCGGCTTTCTGCTCGAAGGGCTCGCCCCCGTGGGCTACGTGCTCGGTCTGACGGACGTCTGGACCAACGGCATCGCGACCGCGCTCCCCGTCTCGACCACGGCGGCGAGCGCGGGCACGTTCCTCGTCGCCAGGATCCTCTGGGGGGTCGGCTCGGCGTTCGTGATCGTCGGCGCGTTCAGCACCGTCACCCGCGTCACGACGACCGAGAACCGCGGGAAGTGGACGGGCTACATGCGCGGCGGTCAGACCCTCGGCTTCCCGGCGGGGCTGGTGGCGGGCGGGCTCGTCGCCAACCTCGTGGGGTTTCGGGCGGCGTTCGCGCTCGCCGGCGTCGCCGACGTACTCGCCCTGGTCGTGGCCTACTTCGTCCTGCCCGACCTCCGTGCCGAGGTCGAAGACCGAACGAGACTCCGGGAGGTGCCGCGGCTCGCGCTCGCCGACTTCCGGGTGTTGGCGATCGGACTCACGAACTTCGCCGGTCGATTCCTCTACGCCGGTATCCTGCTCTCGACGATCGTCACCTACGCCGACGCGAACGACATCCGGATCGGCTTCCTCTCGGCGACCGGCGTCAGCGGTGTCGTGATGGCGGTGAGCGCGTTATTCGCCGCGATAGCCACCGTCGTCGTCGGCAACGCTGCCGACCGCCTCCCCGACCGGGCGCTGGCGTCGCTGCCGTCGCTCGTCGTCTTCGGCGCTGGCTTCGCGGTGCTCGCGCTCGTCCCGACGCTGCCCGGTACCCTGGTCGGCGTCGCCGCCATCGGAGCCGGGGTCGAGGGCACGAGTCTGCCGCTACTGGCCTACCTCGGCGACATCAGCCCCGCCGACGACGTCGGCAAACTCGGTGGCGTCTACAACGTCTTCGGCGATTTCGGGGGGACTCTCGGCCCGCTGGTCGCGCTCCCGCTCGCGACACGGTTCGGCTACACCGCCGAGTACCTCCTGTGTGCCGTGATCGTCGTCGTCACCGCCGCGCTCGTTCTGGTCGCTCTGGTCGGCGAGGGCACCTCCACGGTCGACGAGCGGGTCGTCTCGGCCGACGATTGAGGTCGGGTTCGACCGGTGGAATTTTCCTGTATGAACCACGAGTCCGACTCGAAGTGAACAAGGGCTCCAGGTCGAACGCCGTGCGTCGGTAACGTAGCCACACAACGGATTCGACCGGCTCGCCGACGGTGGAAGTTCCGGCGGCCGACCGTGTTCGGTCGCGTTCGCCGGTGCGAGACGCTGTTCGGCACTCGGTTCGCGCGCCGCGTCAGTCGTGCGTGAACCATTCTTCGGTTCCTCTCGACGGGTGCAGCGCGTGGACTGTCCCGTTCTCAGATCCCCATGACCCCCAGCATCCACGCCAATGCCGAACACGCCGCTGACCCGACCGCATCGCTCCTCACAGCACCGCCTCGGCCACCGCCACCGTCTCAGCCACCGCCAACAACACCGCCACCGCTTCCACGACTTCGAACCTGACCCGATTTCGAGAGAGCATCCGGTCGATCCACCCGATGCCCGGCCCGCGCGCACGCTGTGGGGGTGGCGAAAGTGACGGGCGATCCTCGCGTTCTCGAACTCGAATCGCGGGTTTCGGCGTCACGTTCCGTCTATCGGTTTCGTACCACGGACGGGGTTCACTCGAAGCGCTCGTTTCGCACGGCCGAACTCCTGCTTCTCGACGCGCTCTGGGATTCGGCCCTCGGGGACTGCTGCTGTCTCGAAGCCACCTACGGGGTCGTCGGTTGCGTGCTCGCCGGCCGGGTGAGGTCGGTCCGGATGACCGAATCGAGCGCCCGTGCCGCGCGTCTCTGCGAGCGAAACGCGAGCGCGAACGGCGTCGAAGCGGTGACCACGCTCACCGCCGACCCGCGAACCCTCGACGAGCGATTCGACGCGGTGACGTACGCACCGAAACCCTACACACCGCTCTCGATGGGCCGCCAGCGCATCGCGAACGGTCTCGCCGTCCTCCGTCCCGGCGGGTCGTTCTCCCTCGCGGCGGCGAAACACACCGGCCTCACGCGGTACGAGGCCTGTCTTCGCGACCTCGCGGCGAGCGTCGAACGGGTCGCCGAGCGCGACGAGTTCGTGGTGCTCCGCGCCACCCGTCCCCCGACGTTCGATCCGCCACCGTTCGTCTCGCCGCGAACGACCCGCACGATGGTGGACGACACCGAACTGTCGCTTGTCACCCTTCCCGGGGTGTTCTCGGCGGCCGGGCTCGACGATGGGACGCGACTGCTGCTCGAAACCACGACCGTCGAGGACGGCGACCGCGTGCTCGACCTCTGTTGTGGCTCCGGCGCTATCGGGACTTACGCCGCCCGGGTCGCCGACTGCGACGTCCGCCTCACCGACGACGACTGCGTCGCGACGTGCTGTGCGGAGCGCACCCTCGCCGCATCCGGTGTGACGGGATCCGTCGTGACCGCCGACTGTACCGACGGCGTTGCCGGTCCGTTCGACCGCGTTCTCTGTAACCCACCGACCCACGCCGGCTGGGGCGTACTCACGGACCTCTTCGCGGGTGCTCGCGAAGTTCTCGCGCCCGGTGGTGCGTTCGTCCTGGTCCACCATCGCGACCTCGACCTCCGAGCGCATCTCTCGGGATTTGAGACGGTGGAGATACTACGAACGAGTGAGGAACACGTCGTCCTGCGAGCCAGCAGATGAGGGCAGGCTACCCCGCTCTCGTTAGTCGTTCCTAACGATGTTGCGTCCCGCGAAGAACGCGACGACACCGACCACGAGGGCGATGACGCCACCGATGTCGAAGAAGAGATCGGCGAACCCACCACCGAATACGGGGCCCGCCGTCCCGAAGAGCGCCATCGCGAACACACCGAGGAACGGAGCGACCGAGAGGGTGACGACGAATCCCCACGCTCGGCGGTCCCGTCGAGCGTGATATCCCAGCCCGAAGAACAGCGCTGTCGGTACGAACAGTGAGAGAGCCATCCGGGACCCGTCGGTGAGGTTTCGACCGGCGAACACGACCGTGAGAAACGCGACCGCCGCACCCAGCGCCACGACGAGGGAGACCCGCTCGTTGCGTTGCGCTGTCCCGTCTAACCGGCGTGTCAGGAACCCAGCAGTCCCACCGAGCACGAGCACCGTGAAGAACACTATCGACAGGGACTCCGCGGCGAGTTCTGGACCGACGGCGAGCGCGGTGGCGAACAGTCCAACGATACCCGGAGCGAGCGCGTCCGTTGATACGAACGCTAGGTGGGTGGGTTCGAAACCGATCTCATCGGATCCACCGCTCCAGACCACCGCCGAACCGCTCGTCGTGGCCTCGCCGGTCGGTCGGTTCGCGGGGCGATATCCCGGTGGGGCGTGGACCACGATTGTGTCGGCCCGGGTAGTGAGAGATGGACTGGTGAGCGAATCGACGACCACGGCACCGGCCGAGCGACGGGCGAAGTCGGATTCCCGGTAGGTCACGACGAGCGTATCGTTCTCGACGGCGCTTCGAACGCCCGGGCCCTCCATGGCCGAGCGATCGACCGAGTCCCGAACGATGTTCCGTCTGCGCTGGTCGTCTCTCCGGAGGGCGTCCGCACCCGAGCGGAGTTCGACGCGAGCGTGCCAGCGCGCGGAACCGTTCTCCGCGACCCGTATCGAGAGGTGACTCTCTTCGGTCGAGAGCCCTACACCGTGGTCGGCCGCCGAGTCGGTGAGCGAGTCGTCACAAACGCCACACAGCGGCTCCGGTGGCGGGCTCGCTGCAGTCGCGCCGACGACGGCGAGGGAGAGAACGAGGAGAACGACGACGAAAACGGATCGAGAGGACATCGACCTCTCAAATTGCAGAGTGGTTTGGCTTAACTATTTTGGAGACGAGTTCGTGATTCGCGTCGCTCGGCGTCGGTGTTCGTGAGGAACGCGGTGGGGATGGGATTCGAACCCATGAGGCCATAGGCCACCTGTTTTCAAGACAGGCGCAATTGTCCACTCTGCCACCCCACCGCGACCCCGACTACCGCCGCGCGTGTCTAAGACCTGTCGGTATCCGGTCTCGAAATCGTCGGCTCGCCGTCGTCCGTCGTGAGCGTGATCCCGAGGTCAGTGAGACACGCCACGGTCTGCTCGGGAACTCGCCGCCCGGCGCGTTCGCGGGCCTCGACGAGCGCGAGCGCGCCCGCGAGGTCGCCCGGGGATTCGACCACCGGGAGCATCGGCGCGTAGTCCACATCGAGGCCCGCGTCGAGCGCGCGGTCGGTGAGCGTCGTGACGGCGGGGGCGGTGTAGGCGTCCGCGAAGTCGATGGGGGCCCCGAACGCCGCGGCGTAGACCCGGCCGTTGGACGCGGGCCCGAGAATCACGTCGTTTCGGCGGAGCTTCATCGCCAACCCGTCGAGGTCGCCGCGGGCGAGGAACGGCGCGGTCGGCTCGACGGCGACCACGGCGCTCTCGTCCTCGGTTTCGAGCAGGTGCGTGAGGGTGTTGCCGACGCGCCCCGAGAACGTCGACCCGACCTGCGGCTCGAAGCGTGCCTCGTCCGGATCGTCGAGTGCGTCCCTCACGACCGTTCGGAGGTCCTCCGGAGGGCCCTCGTCGTCGGCCCGGTAGTTGACGAGGAGGTCGGCGGCGCTGGCCTCGACCGCACGGACGGTGTCGGCACACATCGCCGCGTAGAGCGCCGAACAGTCCGTTTGCGAGAGCGGCGATCGGTCGAGGTCGGGCAGGACGCCCGTTCGCGGCGGGTCACAGAGCACGGCGACGGTGGTCATGGCGGCCGTCGGCGCGCGGCGGCCTTGAACGACGTGGGTCGGAAAGGGGGCTCCTGTGACCGACCTGACGGACCGCGAGTCTTATTTGCAGCGACGGAGTGATCCACGCAACGACAATGGTCTCCGACAACGCGGCCGGGTCGTCCTCGGGAGCGCCCGGGTGGGTCGTCGGTGGGACGGCCGACGACGATGTCGAGCACCCCGGCGGATCGATACCGCTCTCGACCGGGACCGTCTGCGAACTCATCAGCAACGCCCGCCGACGGGCGGTCATCGAACACGTCGCGACGCTCGACGCCGACGAGGACGTCGGGATGGGCGACCTCGCGCGGACGATCGCGGGCGAGGAACACGACATCCCGCCCGCGACGGTCTCGGCCGAACAGCGAAAGACCGTCTACGTCTCGCTCCTCCAGAACCACCTCCCGAAGCTCGACGCCGCGAACGTGGTCGCCTGGAACGACCGTTCGGGGATGGTGGCCCACGGCGAGTGCGTCGGCAGCCTCGCGGCCCTCGTCGAGAGCATCGACCGCGCGTGCGACCCCGATGGCGGCTGAAATGCGTCCCTCACAACCGCTCGCCGTTCTCGCCCTGTTCCTCACCGCCGTCGTTCTCCTCGCCACGACCGTGACGTTCGTCCTGAGTGGCCCCTCGGTCGCGACGGTCGTGGTCCTCGCGGTGGCGCTCCTCACGCTCGCCGGGGCGTGCGTCGTCGGTGCGGGCTCGGCACGGTGGCGCTCGAACCCGTACTGGTAGACCGGCGAATACGTTTTCGTTGCCCCGGTGCGGAGCGATGACATGACGTTTCTCCCCGGCGACGAGGTCGACCTGGTTCCACTCGACCCCGAAGACGAAGCCCACGTCGCGGCCTACCGTCGGTCACGCAACGAACCAACGATGCGCGCCACCGGATCGTACGGCCGTGGACTCACCGACGGCCATGCCAGCGCTCGCGTTCAGGAACTCCAGAGCGGCGACGAGGACCACGCGCTGTGCGCGATCCGGGCCGAAAACGAGACGGTCGGCTGGGGAACCATCCACACGGTGGACGGACGTTCACGAACCACGGCTGTAGCCTACTACGTCCTTCCCGAGCACCAGGGCAACGGCTACGCCAGCGAGGCCGCTCGGCTGCTCGTCGCGTACGCTTTCGACGAACTCAACGCCCACCGCGTCGAGGCCACGGTCCAGGGTGACAACCCCGCGAGCAAGCACGTACTCGAAAAGCTGGGCTTCGTCCACGAGGGCACGAAACGCGACGCCTACTACAAAGAAGGCGAGTACAAGGACCTCACGCTGTGGGCGGTGTTCGACGACGGATTCGTTCGGGAGACTTTCGATAAGTAGTCGTCAGTCGTCCGTGGGTTCGGTGCTCGTCGCCGCGTCTTCCGGGTCGTTCTCCGGGCTCGATGGGTGGTAGTCGGTGTCGTACTCGCCGACCTCCCCGTCGAGTCGGTCCGGGTTGATCCGTCCACCGAGCAGCATGAAGTCGACCATCGTGAGCGCCGCCATCGCCTCCACGACGGGCACGCCGCGTGGGGGGAGCACAGGGTCGTGGCGACCGATGACCTGGGCCTCCTTCTCCTCGCCCGTCTCCCAGTCGACGGTGGTCTGTTTCTTCGGGATCGAGGTCGGCGCGTGGAGGGTGACTTCCCCGCAGATCGGCTGGCCGGTCGTGATCCCGCCCTGGATCCCGCCGTGGTCGTTGCCCACCGGGATCGGGTCCCCGTCTTCTCCGAATTTCCAATCCTCGTTGCGCTCGCTCCCCCGGTAGCGCCGGGCCTCCCGTCCCAGGCCGAACTCGAAACTCGACGTGGCGGGCACGCTCATCATCGCTTGGCCGAGCCGCGCCGGGACCGAGTCGAATCGGGGGGCACCGAGACCGCGCGGCGCACCCCGGATCTCGAAGTAGATCGACCCGCCGATCGAGTCGCCCTCGCGCTGGTAGTCGTCGATGGCCTCGCGCATCCGCTCGGCCGTCTCGGGGTGGGCACACCGGACGGGGTTCTCCTCGGCGTGCTCGCGGATCGCCTCGAAGCTCACCTCGGGGGCCTCGATGTCCCCGATCTGGTTGACGTGCGCGCGGATCTCGACTCCCTCGCTCGCGAGGATCTTCCGGGCGACCGCGCCCGCGGCGACCCAGTTCGCGGTCTCGCGGGCCGACGACCGCCCGCCGCCGCCCCAGTTTCTCGTCCCGAACTTCGCGGAGTAGGTGAAATCGCCGTGGGAGGGCCGCGGGGCCGTGATGAACGGCTCGTACTTCCCCGACCGTGCGTCCTTGTTCTGGATCACCATCCCGATCGGCGTCCCGGTGGTGTAGCCGTCCTGGAGCCCGCTCTTTATCGACACCGCGTCGGGTTCGCCGCGGCTGGTCGTGATCTGTGACTGACCGGGTTTGCGTCGGTCGAGTTCCCGCTGGACGTCCGCTTCGTCGAGTTCCAGTCCCGCCGGACAGCCCGACACCGTGACCCCCATCGCCTCGCCGTGGCTCTCACCGAACGTCGTGACCCGGAAGAGCCGTCCGAACTCGTTGCCGTTCATGTCCGGTGATGGATCCACGGGGATTTGAAGGTTGCACACGGCGTTCGCTGCTCCGTCGACGACACCGGTGCGACATCGGTGATAGTGATGTGACATCGGTGACGCCGGTGGCGCTCTTCCGTACTACCCCCGAAGCCCTCGACCGGACGACTCGCGCCGCTCGCTGCGCTCCTCGCCTCACTCGCTTCGCTCGTTCGGCTCCGGTGCTTGCGTCGCGGTGCTTCGTCCTCCGGCCTCGCCCTTCGAGTCCACCAGGACTGCACCGCCCACACGCCTCCCCAGCCGACTCCTTCACTCGGGCCGCCGGCCCTCGCTCAGTCGTCCACCGCCAGAGCTCTGCTCTGACGAGCCTGCGCTCGCAGTGCTCGCGCAGACCTCGCACGGCGTTCGCGGTCGGCGCTCGTCGTTGCTCGCACCGACCGCTGCCGCGCGCCGACCGCACTGTGGACCGTGGCGATGCCGATTCGGCCGAATCGACCCTTGCTCACCACGCGTCTTCGAGGGTTTCCTCTATATCCTCCACGGACGGGTCGAATCCCTCGGGACCGTTGTCGAGCGTCGCGTCGTCATAGATGTACTCGGCGACACCCGGGAGTGCGTCGCGCTCGACCGCGTCGAGGTCGCGGAGTTCCGTGGGGAGGTCCATCGAATCCCGCACCTCGGCGACACGCTCGACGACCGCCGCGGCCGTGGCATCGTCGTCCTCCCCGTCTACACCGAGCGCGTCGGCCAGCGCGTCCCGCCGGCCGTCGACCGCCGAAAAGAGGAGTTCGAGCACCGGCGGGGCCAGCACGGCGTGGGCGATCCCCTGCTGGACGCCCTCCTCGCGCAGGCCGTGACCGAAGGCGTGGATCACGGACAGCAGTCCTGGCCCGCGATTCCCCTGCCCGTACTGGACGAGCACGACCCCCGCGACGGCGGCGTCCATCGCGTCGGATGCGGGGAGGTCGGGCAACGCTTCGGCCATCAGTCCCAATCCACGCAGCGCGGTCGCGTCGGTCAGCGGGCTCGCGTGCCGGGCGTAGGGCAGTTCGAGCCCCTTGTCGAAGCCGTTCATCGCCGAGCCGAACAGTACCCCCTCGGGTGTGGTCTCGAACAGCTCCGGGTCGTAGACCAGCGCGTCGGGCATCAATCTCGGGTCGCTGAACCCGGCGACGATGTCGCCGTCCTCCTCGTCGTCGAACGTCACCGATCCGCCCGCCGAGAGGTCGGCCCCCGCGAGCGTCGTCGGCACCGCCACCAGAGAGGCGAGGTCGCCATCGGGAATCGACAGTCGCCCCGTCTCGGCGGCGTGCTCGCGGAGTTCGTCCGCGTCGCGCTCGCCGGCCCCGATCGCCCGCATCGCCCGCGCGAGGTCGATCGAACTCCCGCCGCCGACCGCGACGAGCGCGTCGGCATCGTGTTCGTCCATCGCCGCGACCCCATCGAACGCGCCCGCGGCTGACTTGTCGGGTGTCGTCCCGTCGAAGGTCCCCGCGTACCGCTCGCCGAGCCCGTCCTCGATCGGGTCCATCAGCTCGCGGTTCGCGCCGACGTGCTCGCCACAGACCACGAGCGCGCGCTCGCCGCCCGCCTCGCGCACGAGGTACCCGAGGTCGGCGGCGGTCCCGCACCCGAACGCGATCCGGCCGGCGGCGTTGTCGTACTCGAACGGTTCGATAGGGTCCATACCCCGTCTGCGGCTGGCCGCCGGATAACGATTCTCGTGCCGTGAACTACGGTCGGAGGGCATCGACCCGCGCTGCTGCGAACGGCACCAGCATCTCGTCGGGGGCCATCCCCCCGTGCATTCCGACGTTCGCGAGGGTACCTTCCTCCTCGTCGGCGAATCCCTTCCGTGGCACGACCAGCAGGTCGGGACACCGTTCGAGGAATCGACTCGATGGCTCGCGGTCGCCGAACAGTCCCTCGTCCACGATCGCTTCGCGGTCGAGGATAAGGGGATCGAGCGATGTGAGGCCGTCTTCGAGCGTCGCGCGAAGCGCGTCGCGGTGTCCCTCGCGCGCGTGAAACTGGAGGTTTCGCGGGCCGCCGAGCGCCGGGATCGGCTCGCCGTTCGTGTCCCGGGCGAGATGGGATTCGAGGTCGACCCTTCCGAGGTCGACCCGGTTTTCGGGAACCGTATCCACCTCGCCGTGGTCAGCCGTGAGAAGGAATAGCGTGCGCTCAGCCACGTTCGAGTCGAGCTTTTCGACCAGTTCGCGCTCGATGGCGTGACAGACCGCCCCGACCTGAGCATCGGTCTCGGGGTGGGCGGCCCCGCTCGCGTGCGAGAGCTTGTCGACGGTCGGGAAGTAGCAGTAACAGTAGGTCGGCTCCGTGGCGCGCTCCAGCGTCTCGCGTGCCCGGTAGGCGGCCTGTGCCGGGTTCGTGTAGTTCACCACGCTCGCGCCGCGGTTCGCCTGTGAATCGTACAGCGACGGACCGAAATCGGGCTGAACCAGCACCGAAGCGGCATTGAGGCGTTCGTAGAGCGTCGTCCCATCCAGAAGTGCCGCCGGGTCGGGGTCGTCGCGAACCTCGGTGAGGGGTGTGCGGTCGCGGTCGGCGAACGGGAGGGTTTGAACTGTTCCACCCAGTGCCTCGACATACGCGTTCCAGCCGAGCACGCCGTGTTCGGCGGGCTGACGACCGGTGTGGATGGTCGAGACCGCGGCCGCCGTCTCGGAGGGGTAGCCGCTGGTCAGCGGTGTCACAGTCGCGCGGTCGACGAGGCGTGCGAGCAACGGATGGTCGTCACGGACGCGCTGGAAGTGATTCCAGCCGAATCCGTCGACGAATGCGAGCACCACGTGGTCGATGTCGGTCGCCACGCCCTCGAACACGTCGTCCGGGAGCGGGCCGGTCGCCTCGGGCTCGTCGCCGAGGACCGACAGTACGGTGTCCGGAACGTTGGCGAAGCAGTAATCGTCCCACGCGGGCCGGACGAAGCCCGGCGCGAGCTCGTCGTCCGCGAGGTCGGCGGCGAGGCGGTCGCGAAGCACGGCAGCACTCCAGACGCGACCGGCTAAACGCTGTGGGTGGGGGAGGGCTCAGTCGAGGTCCACGTCGACGCCGATCCCGCGGAGCGCGTCGAAGAAATCGGGGAAGGAGACGTCGACGTGCTCGGCTCCCTCGATGGTGGTCGTGCCATCGGCGACCAGGCCCGCGACCGCGAGCGCCATCACGATCCGGTGGTCGCCGCGACCGTCGACCCGCGCGCCGCGCAGGGTCGAGTCGCCGCCGTGGACCGTGAGCGAATCCCGGTGTTCGGTGACCGCTGCTCCCATCTTTTCGAGTTCGTCGGCCATCGCGCTCACGCGGTCGGTCTCCTTGTATCGGACGTGCTCGGCGTTCACGATCCGCGTCTCGCCGTCGGCGGCGGCCCCGAGCGTCGCGAGCGTCGGGAGGAGGTCGGGCGTGTCGCCGACGTCGACCTCGACGCCCCGAAGGTCGCTCCGCTCGACCGAGACCGTCCCCGAGTCGCGGTCCCACGAGAGCGCCGCACCCATCCGTTCGAGGTGGTCGACGATGGCGGTATCGCCCTGGGCGGTCGGGTAGGCTCCCTCCACGCCGAGCCCGTCGTCGGCGGCGAGCGCACCGGCCGCGAGGAGGTACGACGCCGACGAGAAGTCACCGGGGACGCGATAGCTGCCGCCCGGATCGTAGGACTGGTCTCCGGCGACCGCGAACCCCTCGTCCGTCCGTTCGGCCTCCACACCGAAGTCGGCGAGTAGCTCGCGGGTTATCTCGACGTACGGCGCGGACTTGAGTTCGGTTTCGAGGTCGACGGCGAGCCCGGATTCGGTGCGCGCGCCAGCCATCAGGAGCGCGGTGACGAACTGCGAGGAGACGTCGCCGGGGATCGAGACCCGCTCGCCCGCGACGGGGCCGCCGACCACGAGCGGTGCTCGTCCGTTGTCCCGGGTGCTCTCGGCGCGCCCCTCCAGATCCTCGATGGCGTCGAGCAGGGGGCCGTGGGGGCGCGAGCGCAGCGATCCGTCGCCGGTGAGCACGGTGAGGCCATCGGCGAGCGCCGCCGTCCCGGTCACCAGCCGCATCGTGGTGCCGGAGTTGCCACAGTCGATGACGTCGTCGGGGGTCTCGGGGTTTCCGAACCCCCGTACGACGAACGTGCCGTCGTCGAGGTCGACCCCGCCACCGAAGGCGCGGACCGCGCGTGCGGTCGCCCGCGTGTCGGCGCTCACGAGCGGCGCTTCGACCCTGGTTTCGCCCTCGCCGTAGCCCGCGGCGAGGATGGCCCGGTGGGTGTAGCTCTTCGACGGCGGGGCGGTCACCCGGCCGGCGACCGACGACGGCGCGATCTCGGCGTCCATGCCCGCTCGACGACTGGGGGTGGTATCAGCGTGGCGACCGTCGGCCACAACATTAATGATAGTACGTGATAGAATATCGATCGAGGATGTACAAGATCACCTGCGAAACGTGTGGCGACGTCGGGTTTCACCCGTCGCGGATCGGCGCGGAGTCACGCGCCGAAGCACACGACAACGAGACCGGCCACGACTCGCGCATCGAACCAATGACCGAACCCAACCTCTCGACGTGACGGCGGCGGGGACCACGGGTCGTCCCCGGATCGAACACCGTCGGTGAGCGAAACAGCATCGTTTTGGTCGGAGCCCCGGAACCGACCCCATGGATCCCGACCTCTCGGCGCTCGATACGGCGCTCGACGATGCCGACGCCGACGGCTACCTTCTCAACGCCGACGCCGACGACCCCGACCAGCGCTATCTCTCGGGGTTCACCGCCCCCGACCCGTTCGTGACGCTCTACGACGGCGGGACCCACCTCCTCGTCTCGGCGCTCGAATACGGCCGGGCGAGGGGCGAGAGCCGCGCGGAGACGGTCTCGCGTCACGCCGAGTACACCGACGGCGCGGGGAGCCGCGAGGCGGGCCACGTCGTTCTCGCGGCATTCCTCGACGACCACGACGTCGCCTCGGTGCTCGTCCCGCCCCGGTTCCCGGTCGGGACCGCCGACGGCCTCCGCGAGGAGGGGATCGAGGTGACGGCCGAGGAGGGAAGCGTCGTCACNTGGGCCACGTCGTTCTCGCGGCATTCCTCGACGACCACGACGTCGCCTCGGTGCTCGTCCCGCCCCGGTTCCCGGTCGGGACCGCCGACGGCCTCCGCGAGGAGGGGATCGAGGTGACGGCCGAGGAGGGAAGCGTCGTCACCGACATCCGGGCCGTGAAGGCCGACGAGGAGATCGACCACATCAGGGAGGCCCAGCGCGTCAACGAGCAGGGAATGGCCGCCGCCGAGGACCTCCTTCGGGAGGCCGACATCGAGGACGGCACCCTCGTACTCGACGGCGAACCGCTCACGTCCGAGCGGGTCAAGACCGCGATCGAGACGACGTTCCTCGAGAACGGATTCTCCTCCGGGGAGTCGATCGTGGCCTGCGGGAGCGATGCCGCCGACCCCCACAACCGCGGGAGCGGCCCGCTCACCGCCGACGAGTCGATCATCGTCGACATCTTCCCGGGGAGCGATTCGACCGGCTACCACGCCGACATGACCCGGACGTTCGTGAAGGGCGAGCCGAGCGAGACGATCGGGGAGTGGTACGACCTCACCGAAGACGCGTTCGACGCCGCGATGGACGCGATCGAACCCGGCGTGACGGGCGCGGCGGTCCACGACGCGGTCTGTGACGTCTACGAGGATGCCGGCGAACCGACCCTCCGCGCGGACCCCGAAACCGAGACGGGCTTTATTCATGGAACTGGCCACGGCATCGGCCTCGCGGTCCACGAGATGCCGAGCCTGAGCTTCAACGGCGAGGAACTCGAACCCGGCAACGTCGTCACCGTCGAACCCGGGCTCTACGACCCCGACGTCGGCGGGGTCCGGATCGAGGACTTCGTGGTCGTCACCGAGGACGGCTGTGAGAACATCGCCGAGTACCCGAAATCGCTCCGGGTCGAGTAGCTCCCCGAGAAACCGCCGGCGGGGGTGGTCGTGATCGATCCCTCACCCGTTCTCGAGCCGGCGGATCCGTCGTCTCGGAACGTTTTTCAGGTCCGGTCACACACCGTTTATATGGTAACCAACGGTTCGGAACCCTTCTCGGAGAAGCTTCGTGTCCCGGAAGCGCTCACGTTCGACGACGTGTTGCTCCGGCCGAAGGAGAGCCGGGTCGAACCCGACGAGGCCGACACCACGACCCGCGTCTCACGGTCGGTCGAACTCACCGTCCCAGTGCTCTCGGCGGCGATGGACACCGTCACCGAGAGCGACCTGGCGATCGCGATGGCACGTCAGGGTGGGCTCGGGGTGCTCCATCGGAACATGGACGTCGAGGAAGTCGCCGCGGAGGTCGAACGTGTCAAGCGCGCCGACGAACTCGTGATCCGCGAGGTCGTGACCGCGAGCCCCGACCAGACCGTACGGGAGGTCGACGAGATGATGGAGGCCGAAGGGGTGAGCGGCGCGCCCGTCGTGAACGACGCGGACGAGGTCCTCGGGATCATCTCCGCGACCGACATCCGGCCCTATCTCGAGGTCCGCGACCGCGACGAGGTCCGCGAGGCGATGACCGACGAGGTGATCACGGCTCCCGCGAACGTCGACGCACGCGAGGCGCTCGAACTCATGTACGAGCACAAGATCGAGCGCGTGCCGGTGGTCGACGAGGAGAACCGGTTGAGCGGGCTGGTGACGATGCAGGGTATCCTCCAGCGTCGGGAGTACGACTCGGCCGCCCGCGACGATACGGGTCGACTCCGGGTGGGAGTCGCCGTCGGGCCGTTCGAGACCGACCGCGCGGCGGCGGTCGACGAGGCGGGCGCGGACGTGCTCTTCATCGACTGCGCGCACGCCCACAACCGCAACGTCATCGATTCGGCACGGGAGTTGGCGGCGGGCGTCGAGGCCGACGTGGTGGTCGGCAACGTCGGCACCCGCGAGGCCGCAGCGGAACTCGTGGAGTTCGCCGACGGGATCAAGGTCGGGATCGGTCCGGGCTCGATCTGCACCACGCGCGTGGTCACTGGCTCGGGAATGCCCCAGATCACCGCCGTCGCGCAGGTCGCGGACGTCGCCAGCGAGCACGACATCCCCGTCATCGCCGACGGCGGGATCCGCTACTCGGGCGACGCCATCAAGGCCATCGCGGCGGGTGCGGACGCAGTCATGTTGGGGTCGTACTTCGCCGGCACCGACGAGGCACCGGGTCGCGTGGTCACGATGAACGGCAAGCGTTACAAACAATATCGCGGGATGGGCTCGGTCGGCGCGATGCAGTCGGGCGACGACGGCAACCGCTACATGAAGGACGTCGAAGCGGACGAGGAGTTCATCCCCGAAGGCGTCGAGGCCGCGACACCGTACAAGGGCAGCGTCGAGAGCGAACTCTTCCAACTGGTGGGCGGGATGCAGAGCGGCATGGGCTACGTCGGGGCCGGCACCATCCCCGAGTTCAAGCAGCGCGCGGAGTTCGTCCGGGTCTCCTCGGCGGGCCAGACCGAGGGCCACGCCCACGACGTGGTGATCACCGACGAAGCGCCGAACTACAGTCCGGATAGCTAGCGACGCCGGGTCGAGGTATTCGCTCCTTTTCGGTTGTAGTGACCATCATTCACCGAACGAGTGAGATTACTTAACCAATAACGGACACACGTCCTTGTGTGTCCGGTGATGGTTCGATGACGGGTTTCGATCGTCTGTTTCGTCGGTTCGTCGGTCTCCTGCGGTCGAATATCGACATCACCCTCACGATTGAAGAGTCAGCAAACAGGGATCGATTCGTGGTCAGTACAGTAGATGAGGAGTGTACGACCGATCCCATCGTTCTCGACGATGCTTGTGCTGAGGCTCGCATAGTGCTCGACCATCAGATCGACCTGAACAACGATATCGACGACAAGTCGATGCGGACCGCGAGGATAATCGTCGTATCACTCTCGATCGTTGCTGGGATCGGTAGCTCGCGTTCCGCCGCTGACCTCACGAACCTGCTGAACGGGCTCATGTCCGCTGGTGTTCTGCTGACTGTTCTTTCACTGGTCGTCTTGGTCATCTCCTATTTCGCATCTGACCCGAAATTGGGTCCCAGTTCAGACTATGTTGAAACGAACATCCTGGGTGACGGATTATCGAGACAACAGTATCAGAGAGAACTGCTGGAAGCGTATTCCGTTTGGATAGACCAGACCGGCGACGCCATAGAGCTCAACGGAGCGGTTCTCAGCCTGGGTGAGTCGTTGTTCGCTCTCGGGATCCTCTGTTTCATGGGAGGACTCCTGGAGCGGGTCTGGGAGGTAAGCTTATTACAGTGGTTGTCCTTCCTGTAGATATGGGTCGAAGCGAACGACAGGAGGACGAGCGCCGAAAGCGGCGGCGCGCAGAACTCTCGGAACAAGGGCAGGGCGGAGCGAAAGGGCCGAGGGCCTTCTCGACGGTAGCCGAACTCATAACGCTGCGCGGTTTCTGGAAGTAACAGCCGACTCTCTCGACACGATATGTGGTTGGCGTCCGGTTGTCCACGGCTTCGATGACGACGTAGCGTACCAGCTACCGGCCGTCACACCGTTTTAGAAGTCGCGTCGCATCGCGATCTCGAACCAGGGACAGAGATCCAACTGTCGGTACCAGCGCGGGTTCTCGTGGAGGTGTTCGTAGGGCACCCAGAGCAGGCCCCCGACCTCCTCCTCGTCCGGCGCGAGCGAGGTGTCCGTGAGGGTGGCTTTGAGCACCGTGCAGACCTCCCACTCGATACCCTCGTCGTAGTAGTAGCGCTTGTACTCGAAGCGGTCGGTCGTCCGGAGGTCGTCGTACTGGTCGGGCGTGACGCCGAGTTCCTCTTCGAGGCGTTTGCGGGTGGCCTCGACCTGGGTTTCGCCCTCGCGGGGGTGGGAGGCGACGGTGCCGTCCCAGCAGGTGTCCCAGAGGCGTTTCTCGGGGCTGCGCTGGGCGAGCAGGAGGTTCCCAGACCCGTCGAACAGCAGGGCGGTGAAGGCCCGGTGGCGCACCCCGTCGCCGGTGTGGGCGTCGAGACGGTTGACGAGTTCGCTCGGTTCGTCGTTCTCGTCCACCGCGATCACGTCCTGGGCGGCGTTGGGGTGGGCTTCCCCGTCGGCAGCGGCAGCTGGGTCGGCGTCGTCGCCTGTGGCGGGCGTGCTCATGCTCCACCCTCGGCGAGCGCCCTCAAAGCGGCTTCGACTGCCGGCCGTCGGTGGTCCGACGTGGTACCGGTCATTCGACGGCGGGCGGCGTGGGGTCGTACGCCTCGCCGACGCACAGCGTGACCGCGTTGGGGCGGGTTTCGAGGTCGAGTTCGCGCGCCGAGAGCATCTCGCCGTCGAGGCTGAAGGTGCCGGGTTCGCCTCCGTTAACGGACACCGCGAGCTCCGGGGCTTCGAGCCTGGTGATGTTTCCCGTGTCGCTCCCGAGCAGCCGCCGGAGGGTGGCCTCGCCGACGAGCTTGCCCGTCGGCCGGTCCTCGATGACCGTGACCTCGAACTGGCCGTCCTCCATGTTCGCCTGCGTCCGGCCCTCGACCGGGAACCGCCGGCCGTTGCCTACGAGCACGAACGCCGCTTTCCCGGTCCAGGCGGCCTCGTCGTCGGGCGTCTCGATCGAGAGGTCGAGCCCCTCGAAGTCGGCGGCGGTTCGGACCGTGTTGACGACGTAGGCCAGCACGCCAAGCGAGTCCTTCTGGTCGGCGTCGGTCTCGGAGCTCGCGTCGGCGGTCAGCCCCGCGATCGCGGAGTTGACGAACGGCTGCCCGTTCGCCACCCCGAGGTCGATCGCGCGTCGCTCGCCCCCGTCGAGAACCTCGAAACCGTCCGCGATGCTCTCGATCCCGACGTTCCCCGCGAAGTTGTTGCCGGTTCCCGTCGGGACCACGGCGACCGTCGTCGAATCGAGCTTTTCGGCCTCGTAGAGCCCCCGAACCACCTCGTGGAGGGTGCCGTCGCCCCCGCCGGCCGCCACGAGGTCGGCGTCGGTCTCGCGGGCGAACGCGATGGCGTCGCCGCCCTTCTTGGTTTCCCGAACCGTCACGTCGTACTCGTCGGCGAGGTCGTAGACCTCGTCGGTGTGGCTCCCGTTCCCGCTGACCGGGTTGTAGACGAGGACGCGCGAACCGTCGCCGCCGTCGGTACGGACCGCCTTCGGGCGGGCGGAAGAGGTCATGACCCGGCTTGTCAGCGGAACAGCAAAGGCCTGCCGGGACCCTTCACTGACGTGTACCGGATCGACCTCCACGCCCACACCCGATTCTTCCACGGCCACCGTCGGCTCGGCGACGCCTACGACCCGCTCGGGGTTCGCCTGCTGGCGGGGACCGCGCGCGCTCGCGGGCTCGACGGCGTCGCGACCACCAACCACGATTACTGTCGACGGTTCGAGGGGGAGGTAGCCGGCGTGGCGATGATCCCCGGTATCGAGGTCTCGACCAGCCGCGGCCACGTGCTCGTGGTGGGGCCCGACCCGCCCACCGAGACCCGTCCCGGCGAACTCACCCCCGGGGAAACCGTCGACCTGGCTCACGACCGAGGGTGTGCCGCGGTCATCGCCCATCCCTACCGGAACTCGACCGTTCGCGAGGTCGACGCCGACTTCGACGCCATCGAGGTCAACGGCAAACACCCCCGCACCCGCGAGTGGGTCGAGCGCCTCGCCGCCGACCACGGCCTCCCGATGACCGGCGGGAGCGACGCCCACTACCCCGTCGAGGTCGGTCGGGCCTACACCGCGGTCGACGTCGAGGAACCGACCCCCGAGAACGTCGTGCGCGCGATCCGCGAGGGACGGATCGAAGCCCGCGTCGACGACTGGCTCCCCTACCAGCTCATCGGCCGGCTCTACCGCTCGATCCATCAGGGCAAGGACCAGCTCGATGCCCCCGACTGGGCCACCCCCGGCGTCGGCGCGCCGCCGAAAGACGAGTGACGTCGTTTCCAGGCCCGAACCGAACCGAAGACCCCGTTCCGGTGTGTCATCGCTTCGTCGTTGGCTTCGAGATCGAGGTATCACTCGATACACGTCGAAATGGCTTCATATCGACGGGAAAACTTATACCGGACGGTCGGGAGGCTCTCTGTAGAACCGAGTGTGGACGTCCGTTGTCGCTGGTTCGGTCACGACAGGTACACGACCTCGACGGTCGACGGCGACTACGTCGTCTATCGGTGCGAACGGTGTGGGCAGGAGGTCCTCAGGGGGGACGACGAACCGCCGTTCGACGTGTGAACGTACCGACGTGGGTCGGCCCACGGCGGATCGCTCGATGGAGCCGAGAAACATCGTCGGAGGACGTGAGAGCTAAAGCTGAACGGTTGCGGGGATGGAGTTCCGGGCGGAAACCGTTTTGCCCCGGCGGGGATGGAGGGACGTATGGTTCGCGCCGCCATCCAGTTGTACACCGTTCGCGAGGTCGAGCAGCCGCTCCCGGAACTCCTCGAAGGGGTTCACGAGGCCGGTTTCGAGGGCGTGGAGTTCGCCGGTCGGGTCACGGACGCCGACGCCGACCGAGTGCGGGAAACGCTCGACGAAACCGGGCTCGAACCCGTCGCCGCACACGTCGACATCGAGCGCCTCGAAGCCGACCCCGACGGGACCATCGAGTTCTACCGCTCGCTCGGGTGTGAGCACCTCGTCGTTCCGTGGCTCGGTCCGGAAGCGTTCGAGGCGGTCGAGGCCATCGAGGCGACCGCCGACCGGCTCCAGTCGGTCGCCGAGACGGTCGCGGACCACGGCATGACGTTCTCCTATCACAACCACGACCACGAGTTCGTGCGGGTCGAGGGCGAGACGGCGTTCGACCGGCTCGCGGCCGCCACCACCGACCCCGTCGGGTTCGAACTCGACTGTGGCTGGGTCACCGTGGGCGGTGTCGACCCCGTCTCGCTGCTCGACCGCCTCGACGACCGCGTGTCGCTCGTCCACATCTCGGATGCCGACGAGACGGGCTCGCCGACCGAGGTGGGCGAGGGCGTCCTCGACCTCACCGGCTGTCTGGAAGCCGCCACCGACCACGGGATCGAGTGGGCGGTCTACGAGCACGACGACCCCGACGACGCGATGGCATCGGCCAGCCACGGAGCCGAGGTTCTGGGTCGGTTCTGATCCGCCGACGACCGACGTACCGTCGTCCGAGCCACCGCATCGAACCCGAACGTTCTTCGGCCGACCCGCTGACTGGCAGCCATGGCGGACCACGACCCGGATCCCGAGACGAACGACGGGGGTACGGATACCGAAGTCATCGCGGCGTACGGTTCGGTCACCGGCGAGGGGCCGCTGTGGCATCCCGACGAACAGCGCCTCTACTGGGTCGACATCCCGGAAGGGAAGCTCTATCGCTACGACCCCGCCACCGACACCCACGAGCAGTGTCACGACGGTCGTCCAATCGGCGGGTTCACGTTCGAGGCCGACGGCGCGTTGCTCCTCTTTCGGGACCGAGGAACGGTGACGCGCTGGGCGGACGGCGAGACGCGAACGGTCGTCGAGGAGATCCCGGCCGAACGCGACACCCGATTCAACGACGTCGTGGCCGACCCGAGAGGCCGTGTGTTTGCGGGCACGATGCCGACCGAGGACCGCCTCGGCCGGCTCTATCGCTTCGACCCCGACGGGAGCTACACTTTGGTCGAGGACGACCTCGACATCCCGAACGGGATGGGCTTCACCCCCGACCGAACCGCGATGTACTTCTCGGTCTCCGAGGAGTACCGCGTCTATCGCTACGACTACGACGAATCCAGTGGGGTGCTGGCGAACCGGACGACGTTCCTCGACCTCGACGGCCCCGCGATATCCGACGGGCTGACGGTGGACAGCGAAGGATTCGTCTGGGTGGCTCGGTGGAACGGGGGTCGGGTCGAGCGCTACACGCCCGATGGCGAGCTCGTACGAACGACCGAGGTGCCCGCCGAGCGCCCGTCGAGCGTGGCGTTCGGCGGCCCGGACTACGAGGACCTCTACATCACCTCCGCCCGCGGCGAGGGCGTCGAGGAGTACGGCGACCTCGCGGGCGCGCTGTTCCGGACCCATCCCGAGATCGGTGGTCGACCGGAGTTCCGCTCGCGGGTCGCGACCGAGGAGTGATCTCGGGGGACCACTCGATCCACCTCACCCGAAGCGGACTCGTGAAACGATACGCGACCGACGTCCGCGACGGTGTGCTGTACGTCGAGACCGACGACGACCGGCTCGACACTGATTCCGAGGAGAGGCTCACGTTCGACGTGCGCGAGACGATACGACGTAGCTCTGTACACCGTCGGCCTCGAATTGGACCTGCACGATGTGTGGGTCGCCGCGGTCGTCGCTCGGCAGTGCGACTACTG
Source organism: Halococcus hamelinensis 100A6 (assembly GCF_000336675.1). Taxonomy (NCBI): domain Archaea; kingdom Methanobacteriati; phylum Methanobacteriota; class Halobacteria; order Halobacteriales; family Halococcaceae; genus Halococcus; species Halococcus hamelinensis. Next base: position 89,015 of record NZ_AOMB01000030.1, read on the forward strand.
TCCCGGCAGCCACGGCCACTCCAACGACGAACACGACGGCGGCGTCGATCCCGACGCGTCCGATCGAGAGGTCGAGAGCGCGTTTCGCCAGCTCGCGAAGGAACTCGCGCCCTCGTCGACGGGTCGGGAGAGGAGTTCGAGCGCAAGGCCCGGAAGGTGATGTGCGGTGGGCGATGCAGGGCCGGCAGATAGCAAGCACGACCGTCTTGCACAGAGTGACCGTATCGACATCCCACGTGACCCTGCTATCCTCCACAGCCTTTGGTGGCGTCGTCGGAGTCATTCTATACACCCTCGTTGGCGGGGTGATCTTCGAGCTCCCAGGAACGCTCACTGCGTTTGCTATCACTCTACTCGTCGGCGTCCTCCTCGGTGCTGTCCATTATTTTTCCGACTAGCCCTTTTCCGACCACGGAACCGGCGACCACCCGCCTGCCCGCGCGGTCGCGGCGGTCGTCCATCGGAGAGGGCTCGACATCAGCGAACTGCATAGTTCGGAAGTGTGCTTTCACGATGGAAGGGTCGAGGTCGTGGTCCGACGGTGCTGAGTTCGCGCGCAGATCCCTCAAGTCCGTGGGGCGAGAGATCCTTTGCATGGACGAAGACGACGACAGACTTCAGACGGAGTTCAAGTGCGATGACTGCGGCGAGACCGTCACTACCGAGGACGACACCCCACCGTTCAGCTGCCCTCATTGCGGTGGAGAACAGGGGTTCACCGCTGTCGAATAACGGGATCGTGGTTCGACGGTAGAACACTCCGACCTCGGCAAGTCGCTCGATTTCGTCCCCGAAGTCGGCGGCGTAGCGCTGGTGGTCGTTGATGTCCACCATCTGCGTGTCCCGTATCGGACAACGGGTTGTGGGATACGGAGACTATATTCGGGCGTCCCAGTACGAGACGGAGGCCACGTGGTCGCCCGCCGGCGACCCCATGATGGAGGTGTCGAAGTCGCGGAGGGCGGTCGCCACCCCGTCGGGGAGCTGTCGATACAGCCCGTACGGGAAGACGAAGTCGTGTTCCTCGTGGGCCAGTCGGAGGCCCGCGCCGTTGAGGAGGCGCTCGACTTCCACCCGGGAGTAGAGCCGCGACCCCATCGGGAGGAGCCAGTTGTAGATGCTCCGGGTGCTGAACCGGCGGAAGGTGTCGAAGACCACCTGGTCGCGCGCGACCCGGCGCATCTCGGCGAGGAAGGACGCCGGGGTGTCGGCGAGGTGGAAGAATCGCATCGCCACCACCGTCTCGAAGTGGTCGTCGGGGAACGGGAGTCGGGCGGCGTCCCCGCGCATGAATTCGAGGTGGTCGGCGACGTCCGCCGCGTGGGCCTTCTTCCGTCCCTCCTGGAGCATCGCGGGCGAGATGTCGAGCCCCACGATGTCGGCACCCCGCCGGGCGAGCATCGTGGTGAACCGACCGGTCCCGCAGGCGATCTCAAGGATGTGTTTTCCCTCGACCGGGCCGACCGCCGAGAGCACGGCCTCCTTTTCGCGCTCGTCGATGAGCTGACCGCCGTCCGAGAACCGCTTGTCCTCGTAGGCTTCGGCGACCTCGGCGGTCTGGTACCATTCCTGTCCCTTCACTATCGACGTATTCGCCCGCCGGGGGATAAAACCGTACTGGATGCGTGTGCCGACTACCCCTCGCCCACCGCGACGTCGTCCGGGCGGATCCGGAGTATCACTCGCGGTGACTCCTCCTCGTCGAGGTCGGGATACTCCTCGACACCCATGTAGCGCTGTGCGAGTTCGTTGATGTGTTCGACCGCCCCCTCCTCGGTGAGTTCGTCGACTTCGCCCTGCACCGAGACGAACCGATACGGGTTGTCCGGGTCGACCATCGACACCCCGACCTTCGGTTCGTTGCGCACGTTTCGCTCCTTGCGCCGCCCGCGTGCGGTGTTCACGAGCACCCGGTCGTCCTCGGGATCGTAGTCGACCCAGACGGGGGTCACTTGTGGGGTGCCATCGGGCATGACCGTCGCGAAGTGCGCGAAGGTCTCCCGGTCGAACAGGTCGTGAAACGCGTCGGGGATCGACGACATACGACCCGTCCGACCCCACGGAAAAAAGCGGTTGCGGCGGCGATGTATTATGGATGCCCGTGAAACATTATGACTTCATACAGTACAGCCACATACATGGGCAAGTTTTACCAGCGGTCTCGGCAGAACTGAACGTATGAGCACCACGTCCAACCGGTCAGACGCCGACGACCCGCTCTCACAGACCGAGTTCCGCGACCGGCTCCGCGAACTCCCCCCGAGCGCGAAGCTGGTCGCGAAGGTCCTCGAAACCGAGACCCCGCTCTCGCAGGGACAGCTCGCCGAGGAGTCGCTGCTTCCGGACCGAACCGTTCGGTACGCGCTCAACCGGCTCGAAGAGGACGACCTCGTCGGCTCGCGCTACAGCTTCCGCGACGCCAGAAAGCAGGTCTACTTCCTCAACCAGTAGTCGAATCCGTTTTCGCTCGTCGTCGTTTTCTACTACGAATGACGGCCCCCACGCGAGTCCCGGTTCCCGTCGAGACCGCCGCCCCCGGCGGCGAAACCAATGCCTACGTTCTCGGCGAAGAACGAACACTCCTCGTCGACCCCGCGGCCGCCACGCCCGCACTCGACGAGGCCCTCGGTGGTCGTGCCCCCCACAATCTCCTCGTCACTCACACCCACCCCGACCACGTGGGTGGCGTCGCCGCCTACGCCGACGACGCGACGGTCTGGGCACGCGCCGGTTACGTCGAGCGCTTCGAGCGCGCGACCGGCGTGACGCCCGACCGCGTCGTCCGGCCGGGAACGACCATCGAGACCGACGCCGGCACGGTCGAGGTGGATTCGATGCCCGGTCACGCCCCCGACCACCTCGTGCTCGCGGTCGACGGCGACCGCCTCGTGGGCGACCTCGCGGTCGCGACGGGAAGCGTCGTGGTGGGCCGCGACGACGGGGACATGCGGGCGTACCTCACCGCGCTTCGACGGCTCCACGCCCGGGATCCGGACCGGCTCTATCCGGGCCACGGCCCGGTCATCGACGACCCACGGACCACCCTCGAACGACTGATCCGCCATCGGCTCCAGCGCGAAAAGCGGGTACAGCAGGCGGTCAGTTCGGGGGCGCGGACGCTCGACGAGGTCACGGACGCCGTCTACGAGAAGGACATCTCGGACGTGCGTCGGCTCGCCGAGGAGACGGTCGGAGCCCACCTCGAAAAGCTCGCGGTCGAAGGAGCCCTCGCGTGGGACGGGGAACGCGCAAACGCGCGATAAGAAGTTGGCACCGGTTCGGAGTCGGTCGGGCGGTCGCTACTTGATGAACTCGTTGTTGCGCCAGTCGACACCCTTGCTCGCCGCCGGGCCCTCGGTCGGGTCCTCGACGACTTCGAGCGAGGCGGGTCGCTCCTCGCCGTCGACGATCCGCGTCGCCTTGAGTTCGCCGTTCCGGGCGGCGATCGCCGTGAGGGTGCCCTTCTCGGCGATCCGCGCGATCTCACAGAGCACCTCGAACATCGGGTACTGGACTGCGGTGTTCTGGAGGACGGTCTCGCGGTCGCCCTTGAAACAGGCGTACTCGACGAGTTCGGAGGGCGGGAGTTCGTCCTCCTCGCCGGGCGCGCTCCCCCATCGGGGGCCGCCGGCGGGCGGTTTCTGCTCTTCGAGCGGCTCCTCGTAGACCCGGTTCTCGGTCACGCTGGCCTTCAACTGGGCCGTCGGGGTGTACTTGCTGATGGTGTCGTCGGCGGCGACGGCGCTGACGATCAGCGTGTTGTTTCGGCGGGTGAAGTCGATGGAGTCGATCTCCTCGGGGAGGTCGGGGTTGTCGAGGAAGTCGTGGACGTCTTCGAGGGGCAGTTCGAGCGTCGAGTGGAGTTGGAATACACAGTCATCGGTCATGCTATCACCGGCAGTCGGGCCTGCTGCCGACGGTGCCCGTCTATCCTTGCATACGCATCCCGCACATATATTCCCTGTCCTTCGCGCCCTCGGCGGGCGCGGGTCACTCGCCGGCCAGCGTGGGTTCGAGCTCGCCACGCTGGTCGAGTTCGGCGAGCACGTCGCTGCCGCCGATGAACTCACCGTCGACATAGGCTTGGGGCGTCGTCGTCCACCCGCTGTGGGCTTCGAGCGCCGTCCGATATTCGTCGATCGATTCGAGCACGTCGACGGTCTCGAACTCGTCGCGGTACTGGCTCATGAGCGTGACCGCGCGGTCGGAGTAGCCACACTGGGGCATGAGCTCGTTGCCTTTCATGAACAGCACCACGTCGTTCTCGTCGATGGCGCTGTCGACCCGTTCGGTGACCTCGTCCTGGCTGAGACCGGTCGGGGGTTGGAACGTCACACGGACGTATAGGGCTCGCGCGGACAAAGATGTTGTGCCGCCCCGCCTGCGACGTCGCGGTCGAAAGTCGCCTACTCGGCCGTCCCGCCGTCCGCGTCGTTACGCTCGCGAAGCGCCTTCTCGTCGGTCTTCCCGGTGTCCGTCTGGGGGACGTTCTCGACGACCTCCACCTCGGCGGGGTCGGCGTCGCGCGCGACCCGGCTATCGAGATACTCGACCACGTCCCCGGGGGCGAGGTCGCCATCGTAGTCGGGATCGGGTTCGATGTAGACCCTCACACGCTCGCTACCCGGCCGTTCGGGGTCCGGTACCCTGGTCGTCGCCGGTCGCGAGTCTCCGGACGGCCGCGGTGGCCCGGTTCAGTCGTCCGCTGGGGTGGTGGTCGTGGTGTCGTCCTCGATGCTCGACGGGTACTGCCCGCGGTCGATCGTGAGGTCCGAGAGCGGCCGCGCCATGCAGGTCAGGGCGTACTCCTCGGCTTCCTCCCCGGTGAGCCCGCGGGCGGCGGGCTGGGTCACCTCGCCCTCGACGATCTTCGCCGAACACGCGAGACACATCCCGACCCGACACGAGTACTCCTGGGCCAGCCCCTCCTCGATGCAGCGGCTCAGGATCGTCTGTTTGTCCGAGACGGTGATGGTTTCGTCGGTGGTCACGAACTCGACGGTGTACTCGGCCATGGCCCCCAAACACGGACCCGGGTGAAATCAGTTGCTGTCGGTCGGCGGTCGCTTTGGAGAAGAGTTTTCCACCCTCCCCGCCACCACCCGGGCATGACCACCTACGAACCCGATGTCGCCGTCGTCGGCGCGGGGACCGGCGGGTGTTACGCCGCGGCGACCATCGCACGGGCTGGCTACGACGTCACCATCGCCGAACGCAAGACCGCGGAGGAAGCCGGCCACATCGCCTGTGGCGACGCTCTGAAGGGCGCGGACGCCTTCCCCGAGGCGATCCCCAAGTCCCAGCTCGAACCCGCGATCACGAACACCGTGGTCGACCACGGTCGATTCGAGATCCCCCAGGAGGACGCCGTCCTCGACATCCCCGTCCCGGGCGAACTCGGTGTCATCGACCGCCTGAAGTTCGGGAAACTCCTCATCGAGGGCGCGGAGGACGCCGGCGTCGAGTTCCACTACGACACGGTCGTGAACGAGGTCCACCAGGACGCCGACGGTCGCGTGACCGGCCTCGCGGGCAGACGGCAGGGTGAGGCGGTCGAGTACGACCCCGAACTCGTGATCGACGCCGCGGGCGCGCTCTCGTTGCTCCAGGACAAGGCCGACCTCTCGGCGGGGACCTTCGATACCGACGTCAACTACTCGCAGTTCTCCTCGGCCTACCGCGAGGTCGTGGAGGTCGACGAACCCGTCGAGTGGGACGACGCGCTGGTGTTCAAACCCACCGAACGCGCCGCGGGCTACCTCTGGTACTTCCCGCGGACGAGCACCGAGATCAACGTCGGGCTCGGTTTCCAGATGACCGAGGAGCCGATGAAACTGGTCGAGTCGCTGAAACGCGACCTCCGCGACCGCCCCGAGTTCAAGGGCGCGACGGTCAAGGACAAACTCGGCGCGGCGCTCCCGACCCGCCGACCCTACGACTCGGCGGTCGCCCCCGGCTTCATCGCGGTCGGCGACGCCGCGGGTCACGTCAACCCCACGACCGGCGGCGGGATCGCGGGCGCGGCCTACGGCGGGGAGTACGCCGCCGAGGCGGCGATCGGGGCCATCGAGGACGGCGACACGAGCGAGGAGGCCCTCTGGGAGTACAACGAGCGCGTCATGGACCACTTCGGCGGCCGCTACGCGGGGCTCGACATCTACAACATCTTCGTCGGCGCGGTGGGGATGAACAACCTGACGGGCCTGCTCGCGTCCCTCCCGGCCGAGAAGCTCTCCGACGCGCTCTACTCCGGGAGCGCCGACATCGGCCTGCCGCTCGCGCTCCGCACGGCGGTCAAGAGCTTCGGTCACTGGGGGACGGTGCTCGACCTCTACAAGACCAAGACCCAGGCCGACCGCCTCCTCGACCACTACGACGACTATCCAGACGACCCGGAGGCGTTCGAGGCCTGGCAGGCCCAGCGCGACGGTCTGATGGACGTCATCTACGCGACGGCGGGTGCCGAGGCGAAGTACTGAGTTATCGCAGGCCACACGGTAGCGGACCGCCGGCCTACCACTCCGTCTCGAACGTCATCGTCTCCCCGCCGCCGGTCGCGGCTTCGTACTCCCCCCGAAGGATCGTGAACCGATGCTGGTCGGTCACGGTGCCGTCGGGTCGTGACGAGTGCTGGCGCAGCAGTCCTTCGTGCCGACCTCCGTACTTGGAGACGTACTTTTCGATCATCCGCCGGGATGGACGGTTGTCGGCGGCACACGTCGTGTAGTAGGCATCGAGGTCGTAGCGCTCGAAGGTGAGTTCGACGAACACCGACGCGCGTTCGAGGCCGTACTCCCGTCCCCAGTAGCGCTCCGCGAGTACGATGCCCGACCCGGCACGGCGTTCCTCCCACTCGGGACCGTACGCGGTAGTTCCAACGATTTCGTGGTCGTCTTTCGTTCGGAGTAGATACCGAGCTCCCTCACGTTCGGCCCGCTGTCGTTCGGCGCGGTCGATGAACGCCATCAGTTGGTCGAGCCGTCGAAAACGGAACCACGGCATATGGTCGGTTGCCGCGCCTTGCCAGTCGTCGCGGGTGACGAACGTGTAGAGCTCGAAGGGGTCGACGGTATCGTGGTCGAACCGTTCGAAGACCAGTCTCTCCGTCTCGATTCGCGTCGGGAAGAGTGTTGGTGTCATGACTACTCGACCGCGTGACATCGGAGACCGTCGACGACGTCAATCGAGCTGTTCGGCCGCGTCGCGCTCGACGAGCGGCGTGGCGTTGACCTCGGGGAGGGTGACGACGTCCTCGGCCGAGAGGTGGTAGGTCTGTTCGTCGACGCCGAAGACCTCGCCGACGTCCTGGGTGATCCGGACGGTCGTCCGGTCGGTGTCCGGGTTCGGCGTCTCCCCGCCGGCATCGTCCGCGCCGGCCGGCGCGCGGTCCGCGGCGGCCGACGTCTCGCCCGATCCGGTAGTGGATTGCGGTGACTGTCCACCCATCGCGTCCGCCACGCTGACGCCTTCTTCCGCCGTCGCGGTCCCTCCACCGATCCCGTCTCCGGCGGGTTCGTTTTCACCCGGTCCGTTCTCGGCTGGCTCGGCCCCCACGTCCACGGAGTCCGTGGCTTCTGCGGGTTTCGCTTGTTCTGTGGGGCCCGTGGACTCCACCGCTCCGGTCGCGTCCGCCGTATCGGGCGTGCCGCTGGCGGTGGGGTCGCCGTCGGGTTCGGTTGTCGAGGCGGTGACGTCGACCGACCCGCCGGTCGCGCGGTCGCCGGCGAGCACGTCGTCGAGGACGTGCTCGCGGTTCGATTCGATCGCGTTCACGAGGGTTCCGAAGAGGTCGCTTTCCTCGTCGGTGAGGCCATCGGTCTCGGCGGGCATCCCGGCGGCCGCGAGGCTCGCGAGCTTGACGAGTTTACCGACCCGGCGCTCGTAGACCGCCTCGACGGTGTTCTCGGCGGCCTTGATGTCGTCGGTCAGCCGACGGACCTCGGGTGCGTCGAACGGGTCGTCCGACGCCGCGGCGGCGCGTTCGCGCTCGGTTCTGAGTTCGGCGACGAACGAGCCGACGTCGGCGTAGAAGTCGTCGTGGAGATGCTGGAGGCTATCGCGTTGGCGTTCCTTGCTCCGTGCCGACTGGAGGTCCCCGAGATCCATGCTATGCTTCCTCGCCCTTTTCGGCGCGACCGCGTGCCATCAGGAACACGCCCGCGTATTCACGAACTCGATGTGTGCCCGCCGGGAGTGTAAAGCTGTCGCCCCCGAGTTCGACCTGTGATTCCTCCTCGACCTCGACCGATATCTCCTGGTTTCGAAAGGTGTCGGGGACCGCCTCGGTCAGGGGGTCGAACGCCTCGATCGCCTCGCGGTCGAGCCGTCTGACACACAGCCCGCTCCCGCCGTGGAGGCTTCCCGGCAGTCGGATCAGGCGGTTGGTGTCCGTCGTGACGGGTTCGTCGATCGGCGCGTTGTCCGCCGCGACCACTTCGGGGACCAGCTGGCGCGAGAGCGAGTAGAACGCCGGATGGACGTCGATGTTGCCGGTCGCGATCTCGTCGTAGTTCGTGCGGGCGGCCCGGAGCGCGGCCGTCGCCTTCCCCTCCCCGATCCCCTCGAACTCCCGGAGGCGCTCGACCGCCGCCTCGTCGTCCATCTCCACGAGGTCGTCGACGAACGACATGAGCTGTCGGTGGGCGCGCGCGCTCCACCCGCCCTCCGTGCGGAGGGTGCGCTTTCTCGCCGGGCTCGTCCGTCCGGCGGTCCCGCCGACGGCCTCCTCGTGGATCACCCCTTCGAGGTCGAGCCCGATGCCACGGACGTAATCGACGACCTCCCGGCGGGCATCGCTTTCGAGCGCCTGCACCGCCGAGTCGCGGACGTGGACGTGGTAGCCCCGTCCACCGGAGAACACGACCGTGAGGTCCTGGAAGCCGAAGTCGTTCTCCAGAAAGTCGAGCAATCGAAGCAGCGCGGCTTTGCACTTCTCGAGCATTTCCCCATAGCTATCGACGCCGAGTTCGACGGCTGGGAGGTGGTCGGCGTCGAGGTCGAAGACCAGATCGGAGCCGACCCAACCCTTCTCGCTCATCGACCCCGCCGCGGGGTCGTCGTACCGGCCCGCGGAGAAGTAGACGTGGCGCGGGCGTTCACGCGCGAGGAACGCACCGAGGTCGCCGAGGTCGAGCGTCGACCGGTGCCGGACCATCGTGGTTCCGGGCCCCGACGTCCACGGGATGTACCCCCACTCGCGCGCGTCGGCGTCGGGCGGGAGCACCGGCTCCGTCCGGCGGTAGTGGTCCCGGAATCGCCCCCGGAGGTAGGCGCGCGTGCGCTCTTCCATCAGACCCTTTGCTTCGAGAAACACCGGCATAATCCTACCGTCTCGTCACCGTCACGACTTCCGGTGTCGACCCCGCCGGTTCCGTTGCGCACACCGAGTACATCGGTTGTCACATCCTTCCGGCCGAACGCAGATTTTGTCCGGAACAACAAAATTTAACACCGGTTGGCAGCACCATCTTCGCAGGAATGGGTGGACCANTTGCGCACACCGAGTACATCGGTTGTCACATCCTTCCGGCCGAACGCAGATTTTGTCCGGAACAACAAAATTTAACACCGGTTGGCAGCACCATCTTCGCAGGAATGGGTGGACCACACGAGGGGCGCGAGCGGGACGGCGAGCCACGAGCGGGAACCGAACCGAACCTTTCGGAGCGACCGGCGCTCTCACGCCGACGGATGTTACAGCTGAGCTCGCTCGGCATCGCCGGCGGGGTTCTGGCGACGCCGGCGGCCGCACAGTCGCTTTCGCGAACGCTCACCATCGCGAGCAACGGCGGTCGGTTCTCGTATACGGTTTCGGTCTCCGGTGAGCTGGAGAAATCGAGTGCGAACGGTGCGAGCATCGACCCCAACGACACGATCTCGGGGAGCACGGCGACCGGGCAGGGTGGCGGCGGAGGTGTCGATAGCTACGAGTTCTCGGGTGAACTCGTCGTTTTGGATGTCGATGGAGATGCGACAGTGACGCTCAACGGCGACCGGATCGACTCGGACGACTACTTCGACAGCGTAGTGACGATCGAAGATGGGGGATCTGGAGGCGAGTATACGCTGGCGTCAAGCGGGCGGATGAACCGAACAGGGGCGAACGGCGCGTCGATCGACGGCAACGACGACTTAGTGGGTTCGACGGCGATCGGGCAAGTCGATGGCGACGCGGACAGCTACAAGTTCTCGGGCGCACTGGTCGTTCTAAATACCGATGGAGACGTAACGGTAAGGCTCGACGGTAATCGGGTCGACCCGGACGACTACTTCGACAATGTAGTGACGGTCGAGGATGGCGGGTCGGGGAGTGAATACACGCTGGCGTCGAGCGGGCGGATGAACCGAACGGGGNGACAATGTAGTGACGGTCGAGGATGGCGGGTCGGGGAGTGAATACACGCTGGCGTCGAGCGGGCGGATGAACCGAACGGGGGCGAACGGTGCATCAGTCGACAATAACGATAAGCTAGTTAGCTCGACGGCGACCGGACAAGTCGATGGCGACGCGGACAGCTACAAGTTCTCGGGTGCACTGGTCGTTCTCGATATCGAGGGGGATGCGGCGGTGAGACTCAATGGTGATCGAGTCGACCCGGACGACTACTTCGACAATGTAGTGACGGTCGAGGATGGCGGGTCGGGGAGTGAATACACGCTGGCGTCGAGCGGGCGGATGAACCGAACGGGGNGACAATGTAGTGACGGTCGAGGATGGCGGGTCGGGGAGTGAATACACGCTGGCGTCGAGCGGGCGGATGAACCGAACGGGGGCGAACGGCGCGTCGATCGACGGCAACGACGACTTAGTGGGTTCGACGGCGACCGGACAAGTCGATGGCGACGCGGACAGCTACAAGTTCTCGGGCGCACTGGTCGTTCTCGATGTTGATGGTGATGCAACAGTAAGGCTCAACGGTAATCAGGTCGACTCGGATGACTACTACGACAACGTCCTCACGATCGGAGGTCCCGATTCCGACGCGAACTACTCGCTCTCGACTAGTGGAAGACTCAATCGAACCGGCGCGAATGGGGCGACCGTCGATCCGAATGACACTATAAGCGGGACCACCGCAACCGGCCAAGTCCACGGTGGTGTGGATAGCTACAAGTTCGTGGGCGAACTCACTACGATCGAACTGAACGGCAATGCAACCACTCTGTTGAACGGCGAGGCGGTCACCGATTCGAGCCAGTCTCCGGTCCTCGGCATCCACAGCGGCATCAGCGACACGAACTTCGCGACCATCGACCGGATCGAGGAGTGGCAGGACGCACAGTATCCCGTCCAGACGATCTTCATCCCGTGGAACTCGGACGAGGGGCACCTGAACTGGCTGTTCGACTACCTCCTCCCGCGGATATGGGACGCGGGGCGGATCCCGCTCATCACGTGGGAGCCGTACACCCCAGGGGTGAGCGCTGCATCGGTCGACACGCAGGCCATCGTCGAGAATCAGGAGTACAGCGCCTATCTCGAGAGCCTCGATACCACCACGCCGGACGACATCGAGGTCCGGATCGCGAACGGGGAGTACGACGGCTATCTCAAGACGTGGGTCCGGCGGCTCCGACAGTGGCTCGCGGGTCCCGACGGCGAGCAGGGCACCGACGACGACCGCCGGGCGTACATCCGCCTCGCACACGAGATGAACGGCGACTGGTATCCGTGGTCGCCGACGGTCGGGAACTCCTCGGCGTCGAGCTACGTCGAGATGTGGCGGCACGTCCACGACCAGTTCCGGTACTCGGGGATCGACACCGCGAACATCGAGTGGATGTGGTGTGTCAACGCCGAGGACCAGGGCTCGTACACCGCCGAGGAGCTCTATCCCGGCGACGACTACGTCGATTGGCTCTCGGTCGACGGCTATCAGTGGGGGACGAGTCAGGACTGGTCGAGCTGGCGCTCGCCCGAGGCCGTCTTCGGGAACATGCTCGGCCGGGTCCGAAACCTCGCGGACAAACCCGTCTGCATCGCCGAGACCGCGAGCAGTTCGGCAACGAGTTCCGGATCCGATCCCGCCCGGAAGGACGACTGGATACGCAGCGCGTTCGAGTACTTCGACGACGAAGGCGTCGACATGTGGTGCTGGTTCAACGAGGACAAGGAGACCGACTGGGCGATGTTCAACGGCAGGCACGGCACCGAGCGCGTGAGCTACGACGGCGACCGGGTCAACGCCTACACGGCCTATCGAGAGGGTGTCGACTCCTACTCGGGGGCTGGGGCGGCAACCTCGGGCGCGACACCGCTCACGACCACGTCGTTCAACGGCGAATAGTCACGGTATCGGTGAGAAGACGGGGCGGCTCGGGAAACGGGTCTCGTCACACGGGGCTCGGTGGGGGTAACCCTCGTCACGGCCGCCCGGTCGGGTTATTCGGGATCCGGACTTGTGTCTTTTGTCCGGTCGGCGAGCGCCGCGAGTTCGTCGGCACGGTTAGCGATATCGTCCGGGGCGAGCGGTCCGTCCTCGGTGACGACGGTGACGGCGTCGGCCGGGGTGCGGTCGAAGGTCGGGTTCGCGACGTCGATCGCTTCCTCGCCGTCGTAGACCGCTTCGCGAGCCCCTTCCTCGAAGTCGGGATCGGCGTCGAGACCGATCTTGTCGCTCGACGTGACGGCGTAGACGGGGATCCCCTCGTGGGCGGCGGCGAGGGCGAGGCCGCGCGTCCCGACCTTGTTCACGACGCTTCCGTCCGGCAGGACCGCGTCCGCACCGACGAGCACACGGTCGATGGAGCGGGTCGCGAGGAGATGCGGGAGGGCCGCATCGACCGCGAGCGTCACCGAGCGGTCGGCGGCGAGCGCCTGGGCGACGCCGACCCCCTCGCGTGCGGGCCGTGACTCGCCGACGATCACCGGGACGTCCGTGGCCGCGCGGAGCGCGTCGAGCACGGTTCCCGACCGGGAGAGGGTGACCACGGTGCCGGAAAGCAGGGCGGCCGCCTCGCGCGCCGCCGCGGCATCCGCTTCGGACGCCCGTTCGATACCGTCGATGGCTGCTCGTTCGAGCGCTTCGGCCGTCCCGTCGGCGCTCGCCGCAGCCATCGCGCGGTTGACCCGGTTCCGGACGACCGCCATGCTCGGGCGCGCGGCGCGAAGCGCCTCTGCGAGCGCCACGAGGTCGTCCCACGCCGGTTCATCGTTCTGGTCGTCGTCTGCCGTGAGTCCGCCGGCGCGGTCCCGGAGGACGGCGAGGGCGCTGACCGAGAGCCACGCCGAGCCGTGGTCGGTGTCCGCCGCGACCGTTTCGACCGTGGGCGCAACGCGTTCGTAGGCCCGCTGGAGACCTGGGGCCGTCTCGCGCTTTCGGACCTGAGTCGGGGAGACCCACTCGGATTCGACGCCCTCGGCACCGAAATCGACGGCACGCGAATCGCACTCGAACAGGAACGGGAACAGCACGCGAGAACCTTCCCGCCCGTCCTCGGCCGAGAACGGCTCGCCGGTTCGAACGAGCGAGTAGCCGTTCCCCGGCCCGACCACCGACCGGACCGCGTTTCGTGCCTCCCGTTCGGGGTCGTCCGTGACGGTGTCCGAGACCCCATCCCACCGTCCGGGTTCCCCGTTCACCCCACGCGTCCGAATCAGCAGGACCTCGCCACGGTTTCGGAGGAAACAGACGGTGGAACGGTTGGTACGGGCCGACATGGCTTTCCTCCTGGTTCGTGCACGGACGGGGTAAAACGGTCGGGTCGTGTCGGGACCGGTTCGGTTCCGGGATGGACGAGCGGTCGTCGGGAGGTCCCGGCGGGGTACCGGAACCCATGTCGTGCATGGACAGCCTCAAGTCACGGTAGGTCCGACTACGAGCAAGGATGTACGAACACGACGTCATCGTGGTCGGCGCGGGCGGGGCCGGCCTCCGGGCGGCGGTCGCGGCGGACGAGGAGGGTGCGGACGTCGCCCTCGTCTCGAAGCTCCACCCGGTGCGCTCGCACACCGGTGCGGCGGAGGGCGGGATCAACGCCGCGCTTCGGGAGGGCGATTCGTGGGAGTCCCACGCCCAGGACACGATGAAGGGCTCGGATTACCTCGGCGACGCGCCCGCCATCGAGACCCTGGTCCACCAGAGCCCGGACGAGGTGATCCAGCTCGAACACTGGGGGATGGCCTTCTCGCGCGAGGACGACGGCCGGATGAGCCAGCGCCCGTTCGGCGGGCTCTCGTTCCCCCGGACGACCTACGCCGGTGCCGAGACCGGCCACCACCTGCTCCACACGATGTACGAGCAGGTCGTGAAGCGAGGCATCACCGTCTACGACGAGTGGTACGTCTCGAACCTCGCCGTCACCGACCACGACGACCCGGAGGAGCGCGAGTGTCACGGCGTCGTCGCCTACGACATTCAGAACGGGACCATCGACGCGTTCAAGGCCCGAAACGGGGTCATCCTCGCGACGGGCGGCCCGGGTCAGGTCTACGACCACACCACGAACGCCATCGCCAACACCGGCGACGGCCAGGCGATGGCCTACCGCGCGGGCGTCCCGCTCGAAGACATGGAGTTCGTCCAGTTCCACCCCACGACGCTCCCCTCGACCGGGGTGCTGATCACCGAAGGCGTCCGCGGCGAGGGTGGCATCCTCTATAACTCGGAGGGCGAGCGCTTCATGTTCGAGGGGGGCTACGCCAAGAACGTCGGCGAGCTCGCGAGCCGTGACGTGGTCGCACGGGCGGAGCTCGACGAGATCAACGCGGGCCGGGGCTTCGAGGACGACTACGTCCACCTCGACATGCGCCACCTCGGCGAGGAACGGATCACCGACCGGCTAGAGAACATCATCCACCTCTCGGAGGACTTCGAGGGCGTGAATCCCCTGGAGGACCCGATGCGGGTCAAACCGGGCCAGCACTACGAGATGGGCGGCATCGAGGTCGACGAGAACGGCGAGACCTGTATCTCGGGCCTCTACGCATCGGGAGAGTGCGCCTGTGTCTCGGTCCACGGCTCGAACAGACTCGGCGGGAACGCGCTACCCGAACTCATCATCTTCGGCGCGCGCGCGGGCCGTCACGCCGCCGGCAAGGAGATGAAGCCCGCGGAGATCCAGACCGGTCCCTCGGCGAGCATCGGTTCCGGCGAGGTCGACACGCCCGTCTCGCCGGGTGCGGTCGACACGGCCGACGACGACGTGGTGGCGGACGGTGGCACTGCCTCCGACGGCGGCGCGGTCGTCGGCATGGACGAGACCGTCGAGCACGCGCTCGAAACCGAGCGCGCCCGCATCGAGCGCCTGCTCGAGAAAGACGAGGGCGTCCAGCACGCCGAGGTCCGCACCGAACTCCAGAAGTCGATGACGGCGAACGTCAACGTCTTCCGGAACGAGGAGGGCCTGAAGCAGGCGCTCCGTGACATCCGACAGGCCCGCGAGGACTACGAGGACGTCTACGTCAACGACCCCTCGCGGACGTTCAACACCGACCTCCAGCACACCATCGAGACCCGAAACCTCATCGACCTCGCCGAGGCCATCACCCTCGGTGCGCTCGCCCGTACCGAGTTCCGCGGCGCGCACTGGCGTGAGGGCTACCAGGAGCGCGACGACGAGAACTGGATCAAACACACCATGCTCTCGTGGAACGAGGGCTCGCCGAACCTCTACTACGCACCGGTGATCCTCGAAGGCGAGGAGGGCGAGTACGAGCCGGTCGAACGACATTACTAGCCCCCACCTTTTGCTGCGGTCGCTCACTTCGTTCGCTCCCTGGCAAAATGTGGATCAAAAGCCTCCTCCTTCCCGATGGTCAGTCGTCGGCCTGCTCACTCGCGCCTGCGGCCTCGTTCGCGGTACAGTTACTACCAACACCGCAACCGCCACGCACAGCACCGCCGAAGCCCTCGCGCCTCCGGCGCTCACGGGTCGTTCCTCCCCGTTCGCTTCGTGGCCTCCCTCCGGTCGGCCACGCTGCGCTCGCCCTTCATCTACCAGGTTCCGCCACCGCAGCCGCCGACCGTAACCCCCTCCGACCGCCCAGCACCGCCACGCGGCCGCACCGCCGCCGGGGCGGCGGCCCGCCCCGTTTCCCGCGGCCACACGTACGAACCTATTTCACCCCGACCGGCGAGAACCGACCAATGTCGCACACCGACGACGTTCTCGCGGGTATCGAACTCACCGACGACGAGTACCGGGTCGTACAGTCGCTGGTTCGGAACAAGTACCGGGCCTACGACTCGACGGGCGACGTGGTCCTCAAGGGCTCACAGAAGATGTTCCGGCTGAAGGAGGAGTTCCCGTTCGTCGGCCCGGACGGCGACCCGGTGTTCACCGTCACGGCGGGCGGCATCCTCGACGTCGCCGGCAACTACACCCTCACCGACGACGTCACCGGCGAACCGGTGGTCGTCCTCGACAGACAGTGGACGATGCTGACCGACAAGTGGACCCTCCGCGACCCGGACGACGAGTCCGTCATCGCGCGGATCGAATCCGGGAGCATGCTCGCGGACCTCCTCAGATACGCCACCGACCTCTTCTCGTTCATCCCCCATTCGTACGAGATCACCGACGCCGGTGGCGGCCACGTGGGGTCGATCGACGGTCGGTTCTCGCTCCGCGACGAGTACACCGTCAGGATCGACGACGCGAGCGACGTTCCGAAGGAGGCCGTGGTCGCGGCCGCGATGGTGATCGACGCCATCGAGGGGAACTGACCGACCGCGAATCCCGCTGGTTTCGCGGTACTTATTCGGGCCAGCGGCGAACCGGGCGTATGAACACCGGCCGCCGTCCGTGGAACGGGTGGGGAACGTCGCGTCACGTTCGATTCGACGAGGGGCGAACGGCGTAACGTGGCGTCCGACATCGACCACGGGGCACGCGCGAAGGAGGTTCTGGGCCGGTCGCGCTGGTGGCAGGTCGTCGCCGCCGCGCTGATGATGGGGCTCATCAGTCCCTACCAGTACGTCTGGTCGTCGATCGAGGGCCCGCTCGCCGCCGACCTCAACGTCCAGCTCTCGGCGCTCGGCGTGGTCTTCACGCTGTTCGTCGCGATCCAGTCGCTCTCGCAGTTCCCGGTGGGGATCTGGCGCGACAACCACGGCCCCCGGACCATCAGCCTCGTCGCGGGCGTGCTCGCCGGCGGGGGCTACCTCGGATTAGCCTACGCGAGCGCGATCTGGCAGGTCTACCTGCTCTACTCGCTCGGCGCGCTCGGGGTCGGTATCGTCTACACGGTGGCGGTGAACACCGCGCTCAAGTGGTTCCCCGACAAGCGTGGGCTCACCACCGGGATCGGCACGATGGCCTTCGCCGCCGGGAGCGCCGCGTTCATCCCCTACGTCCGCGCGAACACGGGTATCGGAGCCTACTCGGAGGTCCTCCGGAACATGGGCCTCCTGATCGGGGTCGGTATCCTCGTCGGCGCGCTCGCGCTCCGCGACCCGCCGGAGGACTGGCTGGTCGACGGGAACGAGGACGATACACGGACCTCCGCCGACGGGGGAGTTTCGAACCCGGACACCCGCCGCCAGTACACCCCGCGCGAGGTGCTCCGGACCTGGCAGTTCTGGGTCCTCTTCGTGACCTTCACGTTCGTCAACGCCGCCGGATTGCTGGTGACCGCGAAGGTGGTCTCGTTCGCCCAGAGCTTCGGCCTCGCCGCCGCGGTCGCCACCACCTCCGCGACGGTGCTCGCCCTGGTCGGCGGCCTGAGTCGGGTCGTCGTCGGCGGGGTTTCGGATCGAGTCTCCCGGAAGTGGGCCATCGTGGTGATGTCGCTGGTCTCGGGGTTCGGGTTGTTCGCGATGGTCTGGCTCGGTCGGCTGGGGTCCGGGGTGGGGTTCATCGCCGCCGTCGTCGTCACCACCTTCTTCTGGAGCCCGCAGTTCACGCTCTATCCCAGTCTCGTCGGCGACTACTACGGCGAAGCCAACTCCTCCAGTAACTACGCGCTGGTCTACATGGGCAAGGTCGGCGGCGGCGTGCTCGGCGGCGCGGTCGCGGGCTGGCTGATCGCGGTCGCGGGCTGGACGCCGACCTTCCTCGCCGGCGGCGTGCTCGCGATCCTCGCCGGCCTCATGTCCATCGCCCTCAGACCGCCCGAATGACCGCTACCAATCGCTACTGCTGGTTCCCTCGTCTCGTCGGCCCGCGTCACCCTTGAGGGAGCCGTCCTCGGGTGGCCGGATCGTCGCTGCGGGTCGACGTCGTGTCGTCGAAGATGCCTCCCACACGGGGTTTCGGCGAGCCTGTATCGGGTGTGGATCCTGTACTGAGTGTGGATCGGTGAGTGCTCGACGTGCGCCCCCATCCGAGGGCTGTTCCGCTTTCGATACGTTGGTTCACTCCGTGTGGGAACCCGAAGCCACCGTCGTGAAGAGCATCTCGGGAGTCGGGGGCGCTCTCGTCGAGTTCGAACCCGGAACCGGGGTGGTTTTCGCGGCGGCCATCGCGCTCGCGGTCGTCCACTTGCTCGCGGGCGGGCTCCGTGCCATCGATCGTGTCCCGCGAAGCGGATGGCTCTCGTTCGGGGGCGGCATCTCGGTCGCGTACGTCTTCGTTCACCTGTTCCCCGAACTCGAAGAACGAGGCGAAATACTCGAAGAGAGCGACGTGTTCGTCGCGGCTTTCTTCGAGCATCACGTCTATCTCGTCGCGCTCGCCGGATTCGCCGTGTTCTACGGTCTCGAACGGCTGGTCACCCGCTCACAACAGGACGACACCTCGTTCGAGATCTCGCTGCCGGATGCTGGGGTCTTCTGGATCCATATCGGTTCGTTCGCGCTCTACAACGGGATCATCGGCTACCTCCTCCACGATCGGGCCGGTCCCACGGCGACCGTGCTGTTCGCCGTCGCCATGGGAGTGCACTTCGTCGTCAACGACTCCAGTCTGCGCGAGGACCACGAACACCGATATCACGACGTCGGTCGGTGGGTGCTCTCGTCCGCGGTCGTCGTCGGGGCGGCCATCGGCGCGTTCTTCGAGGTCGGCGAAGCGCTCGTCGCCGTGTTGGTCGCCTTCCTCGCTGGCGGGATCATTCTCAACGTGATCAAAGAGGAGCTCCCGGAGAACTTCGAGAGCCGATGGTGGGCGTTCGCGGCCGGCGCGGTCGGCTACACTGCCGTCTTGCTTCTCGTCTGAGACGTCGGCCACCGCAACGGACAATGGGGGGGATCCCCCCACATACCAGCGTGCTCGCGGCTCACGACGGACTCGTGCGGGCTCAGTAACCGACGACGGTGCCGTCCTTTCGGGGTTCGGTCGCGCCCGAGAGCACGCCCTCACTGTTCCGCGCGATCTGTGCCCCGCCGAACTGCACGGGTGGAAGCACCCGGACGTCGTGACCCATCCGCGCGAGTTTGGTCGTGAGGTTTCCATCCATCCGTCCCTCGATCGCGAGCGAACCGTCCTCCCGGTAGCGCCATCGTGGCAAGTCGAGCGCGGCCTGGAGCGGGAGGTCGTAGTCCACGACGTTCGAGACCACCTGAACGTGACCCTGGGGCTGCATGAACCCGCCCATCACGCCGAAGGCGGCCCAGTCGTCACGGCTCTCGTCGGGCGCGAAATCCACGAGGCCGGGGATGAGGGTGTGGAACGGTCGCTTGCCCGGTTCGAGGCTGTTCGGGTGGTCGGGGTCGAGCGAGAACGACGCGCCGCGGTTCTGGAGGGCGATCCCGGTGTCGCCGGCGACCAACCCGCTCCCGAAGCCCGCGAAGCGCGAGTTGATGAACGAGACCACGTTGCCCGCGGCGTCGGCGACACACAGGAGGACCGTATCGGCGTCCTCGGCCTGCGAGTCGGGCACCCCGAAGGTCACGTCGCTTGCGGTCGCGTCGATGTCGGCCGCGCGTCGCTCGGCCCAGTCGGTGGATGCGAGCGGCGGCACGTCCTCGTAGGTCGGGTCGGTGATGTAGCGGTGGCCGTCGTGGAACGCGCGTTTCGTGGCCTCCGCGAAGGAGTGGACGCGCTCGGGCGAGTCGAGGGGATGGCTCCCGGCGTCGACCTCGCTCGCGATGTTGAGGGCTTCGAGCGCGACGAGTCCCTGGTTGTTCGGCGGGAGTTCGTAGACCTCGGCCCCGTGATAGCGGGTCGAGACCGGGTCGGGGAAGGTCGGCTCGAAGGCCGCGAGGTCGTCCGTCGTGAGGAATCCACCCTTCGACTGGATCTCGTCGGCGATCGCCTCACCGATCCGGCCCTCGTAGACCACGTCCGCACCCTCGGCGGCGATCGCTTCGAGGCTCTCGCCGAGGCGGGGCAGGCGCATGCGCTCGCCGACCCTCGGCGCGCGCCCGTCGTTCAGGTAGGCTTCGGCGGCGTTGTCGTCGGTGAACAGGGTTTCGGCGGCCTGCCAGCTGTCGGCGATGACCTCCGAGACGGGGTAGCCGTCCATCGCATAGCGGATCGCGGGCTGGAGTGCATCGTTCAGTGAGCCACGGCCGAAGCGCTCGACGGTCGTCTCCCACCCTCGCGCCGTCCCGGGAACGGTGACGGCGTGCGGACCGAGGAACGGCATCCCGCGCTCGCCGCCGCTGTCGACCGCCGCCCCCCGATCGGCGGGATACCAGTCGTCGGCGTCCTCGTGGGTCTCGACCGACTCGCGGACGTTCTCGATCGTCGCCTCGGCGGGCGCGCCGCCACAGGACGACATCGCGCCGACCTCGCCGTCGGCGGTGCGATAGAGCGCGAAGACGTCGCCGCCGAGGCCCGTGCTCGTGGGTTCGACGACGTTGAGCGCCGCGGCGGTGGCGACGGCGGCGTCGAAGGCGTTGCCGCCCTCCCGGAGGCTCTCGACGCCCGCTTCGGCGGCGAGCGGCTGGCTGGTGGCGACGACCCCTTCGGTAGCGTAGACGGTCGAGCGCCGCGAGGTGAATCGGTCCAGGTCGGGTGCTGGCATGCCATCACTCCACCGGCCACCATCGTAAATCCCCTGCCGACCGAGACCCCTCGCCGATGAGGGATCGCTCGTCCGCACGCGACGGTTATCAGCCGCTGATGGAGACCTGGTTGAACTTCTGTTTGTAGTCGCCGGCGACCCCGAACGGCGGGATGTCGACCGCCTCGTACCAGAACCGCGGCGTCGTCTCGTGGTAGACCGGGAGGCTCGCCACCGTCTCCCAGTTCGCCTCCTCCATCGTGACGTAGGCGTCGTTGCGGGCCTGCTGGGCTGCGTCGGTCGGCGCGGGGTTGTTCTGGACCGTCTCCCACGCCGAGATGGCGCGCTGGGCGGTCTCGGTGTCGGTGGGCTGGTTCGAGTACGACTCGGGCGAGGCCGCACTGGTGTCCGAGGTCGCCGGGTTCAGGTGTTTGAGGAAGGCGTCCGGCGCGGCCCACGGCACGATCCACCCGAGGGTGAACGCCTCGACGTTGCCGTTCTGTACCTGTTCGAGCAACGCCGAGAACTGGATCTGCTGGATCGTCATCTCGATGTGGGCGCTCGCGAGCTGGTCGCGGAGGAGCTTCGCGGTCTGGAGCCACGTGTCGGACTGGTAGATCGTGAACCCGAGTTCGAACGGGTCGCTCTGGCTGTAACCCGCCTCCTCCATCATCCGGCGGGCCTCGTCGAGGCGTGTCTCGTTGTAGCCGTAGGGGTACTGCTGTTTCGCGTGGCGCTGGTAGGCCTCCGGCCCGCCGGGGTAGATGCTCGGGACGGTGTAGTGGTACGCCGGCAGCCCACGCCCCTTGAACACCTGGTCGACGATGGTGGACTGGTCGAGGGCGTACGCCATCGCCTTCCGGACGGGCGTCGGCACGTTCGGGACGTTGAAACCGATGTAGTAGACCGACAGCGACGGCACTTCGAGGTAGTTCACGGTCGCGCCGTTCCTGAGCGGGCCGTAGGTGCCGTGGCGTCGGCCCTGGTCGTCGGTGCGTTCGATCGTGGCCTTCTCCTGTTGGTACTGGGCGGTCGGGATGTTGAAGACGTCCGCGTTCCGGCCGACCACGTAGTTGTAGATCGAACTCGAGTCCTCGATTATCTGCCAGTTGACCCCCGAGACCTGTGGGACCTCGCCGTGGTAGTTCTCGAACCGCTCGACGTCGACCGCGGTGCCGGCATCCATGCCCGCGAACCGGAACGGCCCCGCGCCGACGGGGTCGTTCGCGAACGCGCCCTGTTCCATCTCGCCGTCGTAGCCCTCGATGTCGCCGACGATCCCCTCGGGGACCGCCGCGAACTGGTTGTTCGAGAGCACCTGGAGCGCGGCGTGGAACGGCTGTTCGATCTCGAACCGGAAGGTGTAGTCGTCGACCGCCTCGGTGGCGAGCGTTCCGGGTCTGTAGGCGTCGTCGCCGTCGGTCTCGTGGGCGACCCCGACCGAATCGAGGATGTCCGCGACCGCCTGGGAGTTCGGCGACGCCGCGAGGCGCTCGTAGCTGTAGACGAAGTCGTTCGCGGTGACTTCGTCGCCGTTGTGGAACTTCACTCCCTCCTTCAGCGAGAAGGTGTAGGTCGTGTAGTCGTCGGAGACCTCGTAATCGGCTGCGATGAGGTTCGTGACCGGTATCTCGCCGTTCGGATAGGTCATCAGCCCGTCGAAGACCTGCGTGGTCACCGCGCCCGAGGCCGTATCGGACGCCGCGATCGGGTCGAACGACGAGACGCTGGCGCTGACGAGGTCGAGCCGACCGCGCTCGTTCGACCCGCCGCTCGCGCCGGCGGTGGCGTTCCCGCCGCTGGCGTTGCCGGCGGTTCCGTTGGGACTACCACCACTGCCGTTACTCGACCCGTTCGAGCCGCCGTCGCTTCCCCCGCCGGAACAGCCCGCGAGCGCGGCCGCGCCCGCCGCCCCCGTCGCCAGAAGGAATCGTCGCCTCGTCGGCCGTTCACTGCTGTCGTTTGTCACGGTATTCGTTATCGCGGAGACGCCCCACAAACCTCTTTCGATAAATTACGTAGCACGACGTATTCGAAAGGAGTAGCGGGGTGTGAGGCGTCGTCCACCGGTTCCATCGGGCAACGGCGACTTTCGCCAGCGTGAAAGATATTTTCCTTCATCGAAAATCGTTGGGGGTGGATGGAAACCATTATCAGGTTCACGGGCCAACCTACCGGTGATAGGAACATGGCACGGCTACAGCTCAAGAACCTTCACGCGAAGGTCGCGGAGGGCGGGGAGAAGATCCTCGACGGCGTCGACCTCGAAGTGTCGTCGGGCGAGATCCACGCACTGATGGGGCCCAACGGCTCGGGGAAGTCCACGACCGCGAAGGTCATCGCGGGCCACCCGGCCTACGAGGTCACCGAGGGCGAGGTGCTGGTCCACCTCGACGAGGACGAGTTCGAGGGGATGACGATCCCCGAGGAGAAACGGATCTGGAACCTCCTCGACCTCGAACCCAACGAACGCGCAGCGGTCGGGGTCTTCCTCGGCTTCCAGTATCCCGTCGAGATCGAGGGGGTCACGATGGTGAACTTCCTCCGGACGGCGCTGAACGCCAAGCTCGAAGAGCGCGACGACCTCTTCGAGGAGGGCGAGGAGGCCGAGACGGAGGAAGAAGCGGAGGACTCGGGCTACGACACCTCACCGATGGAGGGGAACGCCGACGAAGGCGACGTCGGCGTCGC
This sequence comes from Halococcus hamelinensis 100A6, assembly GCF_000336675.1. Taxonomy (NCBI): domain Archaea; kingdom Methanobacteriati; phylum Methanobacteriota; class Halobacteria; order Halobacteriales; family Halococcaceae; genus Halococcus; species Halococcus hamelinensis. The sequence goes on from NZ_AOMB01000030.1 coordinate 112,536, forward strand.
GGAGTTCCAGGAGCTGATGGCCGAGAAGATGGACCAGCTCGACATGGACACCACGTTCGCCCAGCGCTACCTCAACGCGGGCTTCTCCGGCGGGGAGAAAAAGCAAAACGAGGTGCTCCAGGCCGCGATCCTGGAGCCGTCGATCGCCGTGCTCGACGAGATCGACTCGGGGCTCGACATCGACCGGCTGCAGGACGTCTCGAAGGGGATCAACGCGCTCCGCGACGAGCAGGGCGCGGGCATCCTCCAGATCACCCACTACCAGCGGATCCTCGACTACGTCGAGCCCGACCACGTCCACGTCATGCTCGACGGGAAGATCGCCACCAGCGGCGGGCCCGAGCTCGCCGAACGCCTCGAGAACGAGGGTTACGACTGGGTCCGCGAAGAGGCATACGAGACAGCCTGATAAGGCTACGACCACTACCCAATAACGAAACAAACCATGAGTTCAGACCAAGACCACCTGCGCGAGACCGACTCCGAGAAGCGCTTCGAGTTCAAGAAGGACGAGGCCTCCGCGTTCAGAACCGAGAAAGGCGCACTCGACGAGGAGACCATCCGGGTCATCTCCGAGGACAAGGACGAGCCCGAGTGGATGCTCGAGCGCCGCCTCCGCGCGCTCCGCCAGTTCCACGCGATGCCGATGCCGACCGACTGGCCGGGCCAGCCCGACCTCTCGGAGGTCGACATCGAGGAGATCGTCCCCTACATCCGACCGGACGTCGACGTCCGCGGCGGCGTCGACGACTGGAACGACCTCCCCGAGGACATCAAGGACACCTTCGACCAGCTGGGGATCCCCGAGGCCGAGAAGAACGCGCTCTCGGGCGTCGGTGCCCAGTACGAGTCGGAGGTCGTCTACCAGAACATGCAGGAGCGCTGGGAGGAGAAGGGCGTCATCTTCTGCAACATGGACGAGGCGGTCCAGGAACACCCCGAGCTCGTCAAGGAACACTTCATGACGGAGAACGTCCCGCCGTCGGACAACAAGTTCGCGGCGCTCCACGGCGCGATCTGGTCCGGTGGGAGCTTCGTCTACATCCCCGAAGGTGTCACCGTCGAGATGCCCGTCCAGGCCTACTTCCGCATGAACTCGGAGGGGATGGGCCAGTTCGAGCACACCCTCATCATCGCCGAGGAGGGCTCGGAGGTCCACTACATCGAGGGCTGTTCGGCCCCGCAGTACTCGACGTTCAACCTCCACTCCGGCGGCGTCGAGGTCTTCGTCGGCGAGGACGCCCACGTCCAGTATTCGACCGTCCAGAACTGGTCGAAGAACACCTACAACCTCAACACCAAGCGCGCGATCTGTGAGGCCAACGGCACGATGGAGTGGGTCTCGGGCTCGATGGGCTCGAAGGCCACGATGCTCTACCCCTCGACCATCCTGAAAGGCCGCGGCGCGACCGACAACCACATCACGATCGCCTTCGCGGGCGAGGGCCAGAACATCGACACCGGCGCGAAGGTCTACCACAACGCGCCACGGACCAAGTCCACGATCGAATCGAAGTCGATCTCGAAGGACGGCGGCCGGACCAACTACCGTGGCCTGGTCCACATCTCGGACGGCGCGGAGCACTCCTCGACCTCCGTCGAGTGTGACGCGCTGATGTTCGACAACGAGTCGACCTCCGATACGATGCCGTACATGGAGATCGAGGAGTCGAAAGTCGACGTCGCCCACGAGGCGACGGTCGGGAAGATCGGCGACGAGGACGTCTTCTACCTCCAGTCGCGCGGGCTGGACGACGACGACGCCAAACAGATGATCGTCGCCGGCTTCATCGAACCGATCACCGAAGAGCTCCCGATCGAGTACGCGGTCGAGCTCAACCGACTGATCGAACTCGAGATGGAGGGGAGCCTCGGGTAACTCCCGGTCTCGCGACACATGAGTACACAGCTACACGCAAACCTCACCGAGGAGCAGGTACGGGAGATATCGAACCGACTCGACGAGCCCGAGTGGCTGCTACAGCAGCGCCTCGACGCGCTCGGCGCGCTCTCGGAGCTCGACATGCCGGACGTGATCCGGACGCCGGGTCGTAACTGGACCAACCTCTACGACCTCGACTTCGAGTCGCTGGTCGACCCGCTGAACGCGGCCGAGGAGAAGGACCAGGTGGGCCCCGACGAGGTCGAGGTCATGTCGATCGCCGAGGCGCTCGACGACCACGAGGAGCTCGTTCGCGAGCACTTCGGCAGCGTCATCGACCCCCAGGAGAACTACCTCACGGCGCTCCAGACCGCGCTGTTCTCGACCGGAACGGTGGTCGTCGTCCCCGACGGCGTCGACGCCGAGGACATCACGGTGCGGACCCGGATGAACTCCCGGTCGCTGTTCAACTACACCCTCGTCGTTACTGGAAAATCGAGTTCGGCGACGATCCTCGAACGCCAGACGACCGGTGACGAGGTGGACGGCGAGCGCTACTACTCCGGGCTGGTGGAGATCGCGGCGGGCGAGAACTCCAACGTCCAGTACGGCTCGCTCCAGAACCTCGACGAGACGAGCTACGACTACACACTGAAACGGGGTCACGCGGACACCAACGCCACGCTCAACTGGATCGAGGGCAACGTCGGCTCGCGGCTCACGAAGTCCTCGGTCGAGACGCGACTGCTGGGGGAGGGCTCCGAGACCCACATCGTGGGTGCGTTCTTCGGCCACAACGACCAGCACTTCGACGTCGCCTCGCGGGTGTGGCACGAGGCCGAACACACGACCGCCGACCTCGTGACCCGCGGCGTGCTCGACGACCGCGCCCGGTCGGTCTACGAGGGCGTCCAGGACGTCGGCCGGGACGCGTGGAACACGAGTTCCTACCAGCGCGAGAACACCCTGATGCTGAGCGACGAATCGGAGGCCGACGCCTCGCCGAAGCTCATCATCAACAACCACGACACCGAGGCCTCCCACGCCGCGTCGGTGGGGCAGGTCGACGAACTCGACCTGTTCTACATGACCTCGCGCGGGGTCTCGCCGCGGACGGCACGGAACATGCTCGTGGAGGGCTTCTTCGTGCCGGTGCTCGAGGAGATAGCGGTCGAGGAGTTCCGCGACGACCTCTCGGAGCTCGTGGCGGCACGCCTTCGGGAGTAATCGCTTAAGTCCCTGGGGTCCGGAATCGTGCTATGACCGCTTCGGAGGCATCGATTTTCGCGCGCGTTTCGACCGGGTGGTCGGGATGAGCGTCAGCCAACCGGTGGCCTCGGACCACCAGCTCGCACGCCTGCTCCAGATCGCGATGGTGCTGGAGGAGGTCGTGGAGGCACGCGCCAACCAGCACCACCAGTCGTTCGAGGCGGACCTCGACCCCGAGGTCGAGGCGCTGCTCGACCACGCCGCCGCGGAGTCCGCGGACCACCGCGACCGGCTCTCGGCGCTCATCGACGAGCTCGACGCCGAGCAGATCCCGTTCGACCAGATCTCGCCGCTGGTGGCCCAGCACTACGACCACGACCGCGACACCGACGGTGTCCTCTACGACCAGCTCGCGAACGAGGAGACCGCGTACAAGTTCTACGACGACCTCATCGGCGCGATCGAGTCGAGCGAGGCCACGTTCAGCATCGAGCACGACCGACTGGTCGAAACGCTCGCGGGGATCCGCGCCGAGGAGGCCGACGGCGCGGAGAACGTCACGAAACTCATGGAGGCACGCGAATGACGACGTCACAGCACGCACGTAGCTCCGAGATGGGGGATCGATGAACAGCGCAGCGACGTTCCGACCGGCTCACGGCGGCCGCAGGGGGCGGTCGCCGTGAACACCGCCGAACAGTACCTCAAGGCGATCTACCTCGTCCAGCAGGTCGAGAACGGGCCGGCGTCTACCGGTCGGCTGGCCGACTCGCTCGGCGTGAGCCCCGCGAGCGCCAACGAGATGATCGGCAAGCTCGAAGCCCGCGGGCTCGCCGACCACGAGAAGTACAAGGGCGTGACGCTCACCGACGAGGGCATCGAGCGGGCGCGCGACTCGCTCCAGACCTACTGCATCATCGAGCGCTTTCTGGTCTCGGTGCTCGGCGTCGAGGACTACCGAACAGAGGCCAGTCAGCTCGAGAGCGTGATCGACGAGACGGTGGCCGAACGCCTCGACACCATCATCGACCGCGAGTGCGAGTGTCCCGACTGCTTCGCCCCCGACGAGGACGTGTGTGAACTCCTCGACGCCGAACCCAGCGCGGCGGACTGACTTCTCGAAGCGTTCAAGTACGCATCGAGGATAATCGAGATCGAAGTCCCGTGGTGGTGAGCAAATCCGATGGATTTGCGAGGTACACGGGACGAGCGAACGAAGTGAGCGCAGTCCCGTGGTGTAGTGGCCAATCATAACGGCCTTTGGAGCCGTTGACGGCAGTTCGAATCTGCCCGGGACTATCAACTCACTGTCATTAATCCACTTTCGTAGCGATGGGACCGCCGTGGGGGTTGCGTGATGGCGGTCGTCGGGGGTTCACCCCTGGGGACGTGCCCTCGATGTGGGGCTCTCGGCGGTATCGCACTACTCGAAGGGAGCCGTCAGTGTCCCGACTGTGGAAACGTCTGGCGTGACGGCCCGCGCCACGGGGGTCGGCAGTGAGTTCCACTATCCCAGCACCATCGGCGTCTATTTCGCACGTCGACGAGCCCCAGATTCCTGATTACGGTCACCGGACGCCGTGCTCGTGCGGGGCGCTCTCGGTCCGCTGTTACCGGTGTTCGGAGTGTGGTCGCGACCTCGCCGCCGAGGGTGAGCGCAGTAGCCAGCGGACGGGAGGTACGCGATGAGTTCTGAGAATCCACAACACCAAGACAGCGGTGCGTTGGACGTCGAGAGTGGGCAAATCACCTGCGGTAGCAAAGCCCGTCGGAAGCTCTACGAGCTCGAAGGTGTCGACGACCGGGTGACGTTCGTCGGTGACGCTCTCGACGCCGGTCGGCAAGCCGAGGAGAACGAATACCCGCGCGGAGAGTCCGACGACGAGAGCACGGTCGACGTGCCGCGCGGTGAGGTCGACGAGGAAGTCAAGGAGATCGTCGAGCGCGCCCAGGAGGACGGTTCCGATGAGTGAGCGCGAACTCGCGGACCGGGTTTCCGACCTCGAACGCGACGTCTACGGGTACGACACCACCACCTCGCCAGGGAAAGCAGTAGCCGCGAACATCAAGCGTGTGGTCGTGTTCCTCGATGGCGTCGTCGACGAAGACGAGGGCGAAGATGCACCGCGAGGCGTTGCTCTCGAAGACGTCTACGCGGTCGCCGAAGTCCTCAACATCGATCGAGAACTCGCCGAACAGGCCCATGCTCGGCTCCGGCGGATCGGTGAGGTCTACGAGCCCGCTGACGGGAGGACGTGCCCGACATGAGCGAGTCTCCTGCTGCTGTCGAAGAGATGACTCGCGAAGACCTGGAGGACGAGGTCGAGGCCCTCCGAGAGCACACTCGACGGCTCGACGACCGGATCGGCGAGCTCGACCGGAAGAACGCGCTCGTCATCGCGAGTGTTCGGGCTCTCGTTTCGAGTGCCGATGTCGAAGTTGGCGAGGACGATGACCCACTCGTTGCGATGCGAGAGGCGGCTACCCAGGTCAACGATGATTTCGAGGACGTTCAGACAGCGGTGTCGGCGCACGGTGAGCAGCTGAGCGCGATCGCCGACGTCGGCGGTAAGAAGACCTCGAAGGACGAGAAGATCACCGCGATCGCGACGTTCGCGATGCGAAAGAGTGACTCCAACTCCTCGAAGGTGCTCGTCGACGCCGGCGAGATACAGGGCTGTGTCGACTGCTCGCGACGCTACGCCTACGACCTCATCGACGACCTCGCTGAGGACGACCGTGCGGAGTGGGCGTCGCTCCAGAAGGCCGAGAGCGTCCCGACCCACAAAGGACACCGCGAGAAAAAGAAGGCGCTCCGGGTCGACGTCGACGTTCTCCGGGAGAGTTCACAGGACCAGGGGGTTGTGAACAAGTTCACCACACGATCCCCCACAGGAGGGGTCTAAGATGGACCACTATCAGAGAGGTATCCCACCTCCCCTGATCTCCTACGAATCTTAGCTTGTGCTGTGTAGTGTAAGTTAAGGTTCATTACCTGTGGGTGAACTCCCTGTGTGCCGCTATGCGCTTGTCGCATCGCGGTTCACAGACCCCGATTCGTGTGGTGAACCAGTTCACAAGGCTGGCTCATGACACGTCTCCCTGAAATAATCTCGAAATCGCGGCACGACTCCCGAAATGCACGACATCACAACTCACGGCGCGGCGAACCGAACAGGCTTCTACACGTACCTCCTCGCGAAGGGCGGTTCGTGGAAACCGAAGCAGAACACCGAGGATCCCGACCGCATCGAACAAAACGGTCGACGCGCGTCCGGCAAACTCAGCGGTGCCTACCGCGACTCCTACGGATTCGAGGGCGTCCTCATCGACGCGAACTTCGACGGCGGTCTCGACTGCATCACGATCGACGGCACCGACTACACTCCGAAGGAACTCAAGCGAACACTCCCGCTTGATCTCTCCTCGAGCTCGAACGGAAGCGGCGGAACCTCCGGACACGGTGGGAGGTCGGGAACGATTTCGAACCCACCGAGTCGCGGTGACGGCTCCTCGTCGGGTGACTGGGGTGGCACCCCACTCTCACGACGGCGCGAGCTCGCCGGGAACTCGCACGGCCAGAGCACGGTCGAGCTCGCGACGCAAGGCGTGGTCGGCCAGTACAACGAGTTCCTCGAAGAGATGCCGTTCCCGGTCGAACGCGATGCAAGCCTCATCGTCTCGAACGGAGTCTACAACACCGGCGCGGTCCAGGGGACGATCCTCACCTGGGGAGGGAGCCCATCGATCCGCGTGATCGGCAACCCCGAGGATCCCTACGCGGTCGTGATGAAGGGTAACCACAACTTCGTCGACCTCGCGAAGGCCGAGCACTTCATGTGCCGCGGCATGACCTGGGGACGAACGCAGTTCGCAGGCTGTGCGAACCCCTACATGCGGGACATGGTGTTCACCGACCGCTGGGGGAAAGAGCAGTCCTCGATCGGTGGCAAGCCGGCCCGAGGTCGGTTCATCAATTGTGACATCGGTCACAGGAACGCTCCCGACGAGTACGCCGCCTACTACTACGGCGGCGGTGCCGTCCACTTCGACCGCGGCAACACCTTCCGCGCCACTGGTCCGGCCTACATCGGTGTGAACAACACCGTGAAGCTCTACATCGACGGCTCGAATCACTGGGCCTCGGGCGACAAGGAGATCGTCGAGAACTCGGGGATTCGACCCTCGGACCTCCACGGCGGAATGAACATCATCGACGCCGGGGTTAGAGTCGCGTGAACCACCAGACGCTCTTGCGTCGCGCGGGTGGCGCGTTCATCTCGATCGCGCTGGTCAGTGGGGTCTACACGCTGGTCGAGGCGTTCGTCGGCCCGACCGCCGCCGCGATCGCCGCGGTGTTCGTCGTCGGGTTCGCGCTCTACGCCGCCGGCCAGCCGGCCGGGACCGCTCTCGGTGCCGACAACCTGGAGGACCAGTATGACTGACGCGCTCGTGTGCAACCGCTGTGGCGAGGCCGTCCCTCGCGAAGAGTGGAAGCGCAACCTCAACGGCACGATCGAATTCAACTTCCTCGAGGCGGGGACGATGGGGGAGTACGAGCGCGGCCCGAAAACAGCGCATCTGTGTGGTGAGTGCGCGGGTGACTTCGCCGACGAATGTGACATCGAGATCCCGGATAAATGGACTCGTGGGCTCGAAGACGACCAGGAGGGTGACGGTGCCTAACTGCAACAACTGCGAGTCGTTCGTCACCGAGGGCTACGTCCGCGTGTTCGCGCCGAGTCACCTTGATACGGTCCGCGTCTGCCCTCAGTATCCGGACATGGTCCGCGAGGGCGGCGAGGTCCGTGAAGCCCGCTCACCGCGACACCAGGTCGGTGATGACTCGTGAGCAAGACCTGCACCATCTGCGGAAAACCGCTGTCCGCGAACGCGCTCTCGGGACCGGCTCACGGTCGCAAGCACCGCAACGAGTTCGAGCGGAAGGTGGGCCGAGAACCCGAGGACTACAACGAGGTCCGCGCGTTCTTCAGCGGCGAACTCACCATCGGGTACCCGACCGAACAGGCTCAACTGGGGTGCTTCGCATGAGCACCGACTACCCCACTACCGATACCGAGTCCCTCGAGGGCGACCACGTCGCGATCTGCCCGATCTGCGGAACCAGCGCGACCGGTGACACCCACCAGGCGATGTACGAGGCTACCGCCAGGCACAACAAGGAGCGCCACGCCGGCGAGCGCATCGCCCGTCCGGTGAAGCCCTCGCGAAAGCACATCCGGGCGTTCCTGAATAGCATGACTCGGCAGTACGGCAGTGACGTCGCTCGCGAGCTCCGCCGAAAGATGGCTGACGTCGAACCGTGGGGTGCTCTCGATGGTTGAGTGCTATATGAACTTCTACACCATGTGCATTCAGCGATGACCGACGCTCCATCAAAATATGAGCGTTTTAGTCCCGCTACGAAGCGGACTTATGATGCACTTAGTTCTGCAGATACACCATTATCACGGGCAACTCTCCAAAGACGGACTCATCATGCTGAAAGTACTGTTCTTGAATCTCTATCTGTTCTTCGAGAAGCAAACCTAGTTAGTCAGGTTTCAAGGTGGCCTGTCCCGAAGTACGAGATCGTCAGTCAGTAGCACTCCATCACCTCTCGCTTATCTACCAGATTTCGATACTGGGAAGAGCTAGTTATTAGTAGCTGCTATAGTCTCCACATCATACTCCTCTGCAAAATCCATGTTTGAGTACCACGTGTCGAAGTTGTCTTCAAGACTTCTAGAATCCTCATCTCTCAGTTCGTACATCATAGACAAGTTCGAGTCTAGTGAGTTGAACGAGGTGCCTACTGACAATCCACCTTCTGGCGACAGAACAAATCGATCATGGATAGGTGTTGAGTGGTTGCCGGGGACCCATCTTATCGCCAGACTGATTTCTTTCTCCTTGGCTTTAGATACACACTCTTCAAAGCCGGCTCGAGTCGAATCCATATATTTCGGTTTATGTCCGATTAAGATCCAGAACTCTGCATCAGGGCTGGCTTGCTCAACAAAGCTTGAGAGGTCGTCAGGTTGCAGGTATGGGTCCATAATCTTCACTGTAGAGGTGAATCGGCTATATAATTCATCTATTACCTCTTCATAGTCATCATCTGATTCAATAACCCACGTATTTGTGGCAATGGTTGGTCCAAAATTCGTTATTCTTTCTTGCCAAATTGGGGGCCCCACTTTGTGGTCAGATTCCTCAAATATTCTTGTAGGGACCGGTATTTCAGGTTCTGAATCCGTACCCTTCCCTCCTATATTCATGTTAAGGCCAACTCCTCTCACGAGTGGAACAGATGCTTTGTCCAGTGTGAGGCCCCCCTTCTTTACAAGGCAGAACTGTTCCGAGCCTCCTGGAGCAGAGTATTCGGGAACCGGATACCGAACAGTCTCTGTTCCATCATCTACTGCTATAACCGAATTCAAATTTCGACCTCTCGCTAATTCTGCAGCTTCACTATCCGAAATGGCATTCCCAGAACTGACGTCAACAACACTCTCATAGAGAAGGTCGCCGTATTCCTCAGTCCGAATGACTATCTCTATATCCTCTTTTTTCACTTGTTGGAGATCCACTACCCAACTATCAGCTAGATCAAGCAGGGGTTCTTCCTGAGGGATAGAAGGATCGTCATGAAGCTGCTCAATAATCCCATCTTCGGACGACTCTTGAAGATAAACAGTCGCTCGGGGGTCTTCTATCACAATTAGTTGGTTCCCAATCCTTTCCGGATGAACATCAAGTCTAAGACCATACTGGTCAGAGAGAACTTTTATCAATTCAGAGAAATTTTCTGAGTCCCATTGGTTGCCACTCAGACCCTTGGGCCAGTGCTCAAAGCACAATGCAGGAAATTTGGACCCCCATTCACTCATTTCTTCCGACGAACGTCTGGTAACACGTACATCCGTAGTGATTGTGTCACTACCTGATTCAATATGGGGAGGTTCTATCCTCAATTTTGTAGTCCTCCCTAATTCGTCCGGGATGTATTCTAAGAGGTCATCTCTTTCATAGCGAGTGACTACCACTCGCACACCATCGCCTGCATCAAGTTCTCGTTCTTCCAAGTCGCTCGTAGTCACATAAGAAAACACGTTGAGATGCTCACGTCCCATATCCTTCCATACGCTAAGCTCAGAGATCTCGCTCAACGTAGGATGGACCTCGTTGAGTAATCTTTCCGCATTGGATTTCATATTAGAACATACCGAGAGATATTCATAATCTTTTGGCCCCTCCTTACGCAATCCTATAAGGTGAGCCACCTCCCGAACAGTGGTAGCTCCTTATCCTTTGATGTAGCTTCCAGCCTTATTAACGAGTAATTCCCGCCCAGCTGTCGGTCGGGGATGTCCGTTCGACAGCACTCGCTATTCTCTATGAGCCGAACACAAGACTCCGAACAACTGAGCGGCGCGTATCGTTGGGAACCAGAGTTCGACCACGAAACCACGTTCGTCGACGAGAACTGGGACTACCAGCCCGACGACGAACGACTCACCGACGACGACACCCAGAACACCTACACCCCACCCGAACGCGAGTTCGACCAGGACATCCGCGACGGCTCCCTCTTCAAACAGGAGGTCCAGCAGGACGCCGAGATCTGCTCGTCCTGCTTCCTCCCGAACTACGACGTCATCATTCCCCACTCCCCGCGCCCGTCGGTCGACAAGGGGCTCGTCCGGTACTACATCCCGATCGAGAGCACCACCCACTCCGAGAACGGTGCAGCACCGCTCTGCCGAGGCCCACCGAGAGCGTGCCAGTGTGGCCGTATCGGTCCGGCTCGGATCCGCCCACTGGACAAACCCCACGTCGCCGAGTTTGCCCGGAACCTCTCACGTACCCTCACCCGGAAGCAGCGCGATCGAGAGCGCCGCGCTAACGAGGCCGAGGAGTTCGGTGCTCGAGGCAAGGCCCGGAAGCTCCGCGCTGAGGCCACCCGCTTCGAGCACGACCCGCTGCTCCTCGCGTTCCGAGCGCTGCTCCTGAAATCGAAGCACCCGATGAGCGACGACTCGAACCTTGCCACCGCGCTCGACGACGCCCGATTCTCGACGGCCTACTCATGGAGTGACTTACTCCGCGTCGACGGCCAGCAGCGGCGCGCGCTCCCCGCGCCAGCAGGAGATTGATCGATGCTTCATGATACTCACACCCCTGATAGGACTGCAATGGATGGCGAGTAGTGACCCTTCAGACACCGACCCAGTCGAGGCCGTCCGCGAGACAGTCCCGTGGACCAAGCAACTCCGTAAAGTCGTCCTCCTTCTCCTCGGGAGTGCGGCCTTCGGGATCTTCCTCTACATGATGTACCTCAAAACTCAGGGGGCACGGATCCCCTACGAGGACATCTTCATCGTGCTCGGCGTCTCCGGCGCGCTGCTTGGGGTCAACTTCGGGCTCGACCTCTTCGCCGGTCTCACCTCCGAGTACGTCAACGTCAACATCGGCCCCAACACCGATACCGACTCCGACGACCGCGACCGGGGGCGCTAACGTGACCCTCTCCGTCGAGCCGGAGTTCCTCTTGCTCGTCGCGAGTGGGCTGTGGGTGCTGTGCGGTCTCGTCTCCGGCCTCCTCGCCCCGCCGCTCATCCGCCTCGAAGCCGCGTTGCTGTTCGTGCTTCTCGGTGTGATCGGTGGGGGTGCTGGCCTCGCGATTATCCTTCCGTCAGAGGACTCGGGCCTGTTGCTCGTCACCGCCATCTTCGGCTTCGGCCTCCTGCCGTTGCTCGCGACGACCTACCTCATGCTCGTCTTCCCGTCGCGCCTCCAGCGCCGACGGATCGCCAACCAACAGCAGTGATCTAACCCACTATGAAACAGAAACAGTTCGACCGACTCGTACAGCTCGTGATCGCGCTCGTCGTGCTCGTCGGCCTCGGTTGGCTTGTCGCACGCGGCGACATCGCCGGTGAGTCCGCACTGACGTTCGTGGGGATCATCCTTGCCGCATTCGGCTTCGAGGCCGGGCGGCGGGTGCAGTATCGCCGCGAGTGACCGGACCGATCGACACCTGCGAGCGCTGTCATCGAAACTATCTCGTCGCCTATCTCAACGACGACGGGATCTGCTGGCGGTGTGCGGACGAACTCCGCAGCCGCGATCGCGACTAACCACGTGGCCCGCTCGGCCAGGCCGACGCTTCCGGGTTCGACGCTCCGGGGCGGGCACTGAACCACGACATGACAGACGAAGACTTCGACATCTGCGGGAGCACCAACACCTCGACTGGTGAGCCCTGCCAGCGCCCCGCAGGCTGGGGGACCGACCGCGACTACGGACCATGCACCCAGCATCCGCGCGAAGGTCGCCCCTCGAAGTTTACAGACAGCCGCAAGGACCAGGCGATCCAGCGAGCCCGGATAGGGGCCACACTCGAGGGCTGTGCTCGGGCCGCCGGGATCTCCTATCGCACCCTTCGAAACTGGCTCGATCGAGGTGAGGAAAGTGGCGAAGATGGCGACCCGTACTTTCAGTTTTTTCAGGCGTTCAATCGCGCGCGCGGTAGTGGCGAGGGGGACCTCCTGGAGCGCGTCAAAGAACAGAAACCCGAGTTCATCCTGGAGCGCTCGTACGACTACACCAAGACCGAGGAACACGACGTCAACCTCGACGGTGACCTCGAGCACTCCTTCGACGCTACCGAAGGTGTGACGGCTGAGTTCGTGACCTTCGAGAACGAGGACGAAGACGACGATGAGTAGCGCACCGGCCCCCTCCCGTGAACCACTCCTCCCGAAACCTCGCTTCTCGATCTACGACAAACAGCAGGAAGTACTCGAATCGGACGCACGCCATCGGGTTCTCCGGTGGGGCCGACGAGCCGGTAAGAACATCGTCGCCGTCATCGACCTCGAGGAGCGTGGTCGTCACCCCTGGACCTACGAGTGGGGTTCCGACGATCCGGCGAATACGGTCATCTGGTGGGTCGGGCCGTCGTACAATCAGGCGAAGAAATACGGCTTCCAGCCCCTCAAATCGGCGCTCCCCGATAGCTGGATCGAGCGCGTCTCGAATACCGAACCGTTCGAAATCAAACTCACGAACGGCGTTCTCTACGAGTTCCGAACGTTCGACTACCCTGACACGCTTCAGGGTGCGGGCGTCGACCACATCGTCATCGACGAGGGCGACTACATGCCTGACTCGCTGTGGTACAACGACCTCGACCCGATGCTGATGGACTCGATGGGCTCGATGATGGCGATCTCGAAGCCTATCCGACCCCGATCGTGGTTCAACACCTTCTACGAATACGGCCAGTCCGCCGACTACCCGGACTACTTCTCCTCGCACGCCACGAGCTCCGATAACCCGTTCATCGCCGAGAACCCCGAGGACAAGCGCGGTACGGTCCCCAACCACGTCTTCCGGCGTGAGTATCTGGCGCAGCTTCCGGACGACGGCGGCCAGGTGTTCAAGAAACTCGGCGACCGGCTGTTCACAGAGAGCTATCCGCTCAAGGGTGAGGTCGTCGAGGGGATCGGTGAGGTCTCGCGACCGGCTGCCGACTGCACCCCGCCGTTCTCGGTTGGCGTCGACTTCGCTCGCCATCGCGACTACCGCGTGACCACCGCTCTCGATGCCGAGGGCTACGTGGTCTACTTCTCTCGCGACCAGAACGAGGGCTGGGACACCATCCAATCGGACATCGAGGCCGTCCACGCCAGCTATCCAGGGATCGTCGTCCCGGACGCCTCGCGGGACAACAAGATCATCCCCGACCTCGCGATGGAGGGCGTCACGCTGGAGCCGACGTCGTTCTCGCCGAAGACGAAGAAAGAGCTCATCGAGAACCTGATCACGCTGATCGAGACCGGCGAGATCACGGCCTCAAGCACGTCGGCGCTCGACCAGCTCCGCCTTGAACTCCGTCGGATGGAAAAAGAGGTCACGAACAACAGCTACACGCGGTACAACGCGCCGGACAACGGGCACGACGACTGTGTCGACTCGCTCGCACTGGCGGCGTCGAAGCTCGACGACATCCAACTCGCCGCCCGGCGTGGGTGGAACGAACCCGACGCCGCTGAGGACGACGATGGAGGAATCAGCTATGCCTAAAGATACTGACAACGACGACGAGGAGAGCCGCGAAAAGTACGGTATTCAGGGCGGCAAGGAGTTTGTCGACGAGCTCAACGACGACCAGGAGGACGACGACGATGAGTAGCAGCGACTCGGGCTCACAGTTCGACATGGTCGTCAAGACCGAGCTCGGGAACTCCGCCGCGCTCGAAAAGGCCGAGACGTCGACCCAACTCGACGAACGTAACGTCGGCGTCCAGATCGGGGGCGGTATCGATCCGCCGTACGACCCCAGCGTGCTCGCCGCGTTCTCGGAGATCAACGGCACCCATGCCCGTGCCGTCGCGATCAAGGCGAAGTGGGAGGTCGGGTTCGGCTTTAACATCGTCCCGCACCCCCGCGCTGACGACCCTGATCCCGATGGTGACCAGCGAAAGCGCGTCGATGACTTCTGGCACGGCCGCGATTCGACCTGGAAGATTGGACCAGAAGGCACTGCCGCCGCGACGCCTGACGAGGTCCTCGCGATGGGGCGGCGTGACTTCCACTCTCCGGGCTGGGGCTCGATCGAGATCCTCGCTAACGGAGCCGGTGAACTCACTGGCCTCGCTCACGTCCCATCAACCACAACTCGGGTTCGGAAGTCAACCTCCAACGACGGAAAGGAGACGGTCGCCGGGACGGGGTACGTCCAGGTCCGCGGTCGGAACAAACGCTACTTCGGCGAGGCGGGTGCTCGCCATGCTGATAGTGAGGGGGGCGACGGACCGACGTTCGTCGACGCCGATACCGGGAAGACGTACAACCGGGGGTCGAGCGTTCCCAACGACGTCGCGAACGAACTCCTGTTCTTCGTCAACCCCTCGCCGCTCTCGCTCTACTACGGGATCCCTGAGTGGGTGGCCGAGATGCAGACGATGGTCGCCGAGCAGGCGGCGAAGGAGTACAACCGCGACATCTTCGAGCACAAGGCGATCCCCTACCTCGCGGTGATCGTCAAGAACGGCAAACTCTCCGAAAAGTCTCGGAGCGAACTTCGCTCGGTCATCCACGGTTTGAAAGGCGAGAGCCACCGAACGGTGATCCTCGAACCCAAGAAGATCCTCGATGCCGCCGAGAACCCATTGCAAAACAAGGACGGCAGCGAGCCGGAGATCGAACTCCAGCCGCTCGGCCTCACCGAGAACGAGGACATGGCGTTCACCGAGTTCCGCGAGTTCAACGAGCACGACATCGCGAAGGTCCACGGCGTGCCGCCCCAGCTCATCAACCGACTCGGCGACTCCAATCGGGCGAACATCAAGGAGTCCATCCGGACGTTCGCGAATCAGGAGGTCGCCCCTGAGCAGTCACGGTTCGCCGAGCGCCTCTACCGCGTACTCCACGTCGACTACCTCGACGCTCCCGACTGGACGATCGAGTTCGAGCTCCGCGGTGCCGACACTCGACAGCAGGACGCCGAGATCGCGGCGACGAAGCTCAAGAACGCAAAGGAGATCGTGAAGGTCAACGAGGGCCGCGAGATGCTTGGCCTCGACCCGCTTGAGGATCCGATGGGTGAGTGGATGATCGCCGAAGTCGGCGGCATGGGGACCGGCGGCTCGGTCGATCAGGCCATCCAGGACCGCATCGACGAGGGCATGGGTGACACTGAGTCAACGCTCTCGGATAGGTTCGAGCGCCAGTACCTCATGAACCAGGGCGCGAACGCCGACTGATGAGCGCCAGTCCCACCCGGCGTACGCTCGCGAAAGAGGCCGCGGGCTTCCCGCCGGAAGTCGAGCGTGCGCTCCGTGGGTTCTTCGACGACTACACCGACGCGCTCGATCCCATCCAGGGCGACCTCGTCGACGCTCTCGAGGACGGCGACATTGACCCGACCACGATGCGCTCGCTCGACGTCGAGGTCCGCTCAGTGTTCGGCCAGTACACCAACGACATCGAGGTCGTCTACACCAACGGCACCGAGAACGGAGCACACGCCGGGCGGCAGGCGGCCGCGCGGCGCTACCCGATCGACGTCTCGTTCGATGTGGTTCCGCAGAACGTCCTCGATGAGTTCTCGACTTGGTCGTCGGAGATGACCGACCAGGTGATGGAGACGATGACCTCTGATGTGACGAACCTCGTCCGCGGCGCGCACAAAGAGGGGCTGACGATCGACGAGATCACCGAGCAGGTCGACGACGTCTTCGAGAACGACCTGAAGGACTGGCAAGCCGAACGAACCGCGCGGACGGCGACCATCTCCTCGAGCAACGCCGGCCAGCACTCGGCCTATCAGGACGCCAGTTCGGTTGTCGGCACCGAGTGGGTGGCGACCGGCGACGGCCGGACACGCGCCGCACACTCGGCCGCAAATGGGCAGGTCGTCGGCACTGGCGGGACGTTCATCGTCGGTGGTGAAAACCTCCGCTACCCTGGCGACCCGTCCGGGAGCGCGGGGAACGTCATCCACTGTCGGTGTACGACGATTCCATGCTTCACCGACGCGTTCAACCAGTCGGAGCTGGCGACGCTCCAGGCGGGCGGCCGTATTGCTGCATGATGCTCAGGCTAAATTCTCTTTGAAAATAGGCAATCGGTGGGAAACTTTTCCATGTAAGAGGTGGCAGTCCGTATCATGGCGTTCACAATCCAGGAATTCGTCGTCGGCACAGGCGGGCTTCTATCTCGCATAGAGCTTTTCGCTGGAGGGTTGTACGTCTCATTGCTGATGTTTCACTTTTTCGTGATTCTTCTAATGAGCGCGAGAGCAGGAGAAGTCGCTCTCCCTCAGTCAACCGAGATAGTGTATCTCCCCATTATCGCAGTAACATTCATCCTCTCTTGCTGGCTGGGCTTCTCGACTGGCGGATTACTTGCCGCATTAGGTGTAGGAGTGGCTCCAGTTCTTGAGCTGATGACTATCGGGTTGCTGCTGAATGCAGCGGACCTTAACGACCCAGACATTGCTCTCTGGTACCTTGCACTCACATTCCTCGCTGGTGGACTCCTGATAGCGCTTATCGGATTTGTGGTTGGAACTGGCATCCAAATTCTTGGAACTCTCTGAATTTCTGGCAGTATTGATTCGATCTGCGGAGTGCCCGCACTCATTCGGCCAGTAGAACCGTTCCCGATGACCACATGCCCGCCGGGGGCCGCTGTGCGAGGCACTGTCCCCGGCGTTTTGCTCCCATGAGCCCATGAACCACAGCACACCGAGACACTTCTCGAAGACGGTCGCGATCAAGGCGACCGACGACGAGGAGCGCACCGCTACGGGGGTCGTGCTCACCACGAACGAGCTCGATCGCCAGCTGGATTTCCTCGACGCCGATGGCGTCCGGTCGATGTTCAACCCCTCGCCTGATGATGGGGTGATGCACACGAAGTTCCCGGACGGCCACGCCGAGCTCACCCGCAACGAGGTGCTCGACGAGAACGAGGATATCGACGGCCACGCGTTCAAGGCCGACGACTGGGTGATCCAGCGCCACTACACGGACGACGAGCGCTGGGAACTCGTGAAATCGGGTGTGCTGTCGGCCTACTCGATCGGCGGTGACGTCACCGACGCCGAAGAGTACGACGACGTCGACGACCTCCCCGACGAGGTGGAGATTCCCGACGTTGTGGTGCCGGAGTCGGTGCCGGATGACTACTGGCCGATCTCGAAGATCACCAACGGTTCGGTGAGCGAGATCTCCGACGTCGACATCGGCGCGGTGCCGTCGGCTTCGCATGCTGTCGTGAAGTCCATCGGGAAGAACGTCCTCGACCAGACGGACGGCCGCGACGAGTTTCTGGCGCTCATGGAGCAGCGCGGCGCGACGGAGGACGGTGCCAATGACCTCTACGACTACTTGGAGGGCATCGACAAGGACTACGACATGAGCAAATCAGCACCAGACGACGCGACGATCGGCCGCCGAGTCAAACGGATGATCGGCTTCGGTGGCGACGACCCATCCTTCGAGAAGCTCGCGAAGGACCTGACCGACGAACAGGGCCAGCTCGTCCAGCAGGCCATTGACGAGTTCGTCGAGGCTCAGGGCGAGAGCGACGTCGGTACGTTGCGAGACTGGATGTGGAACAAGGGCGACGACCTCGATCCCGACGTACGGACGGCCCTCGAGGCGGCGCTCGACGAGTTCTACGACGACCAGTATCCCAACAATCAGCAGGTCAATAGCGACTTCGCCGAGTGGGTCAGCAGCGAGACGGACATCGAACTCACGATCGACATGACAGACGACGACAACCCTGGGGGCGACGACAAGTCGCTCCCCGAACAGAACGCGGCACAGCTCGAAGAAACGAACCAGAAGCTCGACGACGTCCTCGAGGCCATCGGCAAAGCCGGCGACGGTGACGGCGATGGGGACGGCGACGGCGGCGGGGACGGTGGCGACGACAAGTCGCTCCCCGAGAAGAACGCCGAGCAGATCGAGGACATGACCGAGAAGGTCGGCGAAGTCTCGAAACGCGTCGAGCAGGTCGTCGAGCAGGGCGGCGGCGGTGGCGGCGGTAGCCAGCAGCTCGGCGAGACGAACGAGAACGAGACCACCTCGGAGAAGGCGGACATCCTCGACATCGAACAGGAGATCTTCGGATAATGAGCCAGACTCAGCGACAGCCCCAGCAGGACAACATCGGGTTCCAGAAGACCGTGCGACCCGACGGCCAGCCGGTCGTCAAGACGGCCACCGGCCAGGAACTCAGCAAGGAACAGGCGATCGCCGCTGTTCGCCAGAAGAACAGCGAGATCATCAAGCAGATCACCACCGGCGACTTCGAAAACGGTGGTCGGCTGAACCGCCAGCAGTTCGCTCGCTTCTACCAGGAGGTCATCGCGAACTCGAACATCCTGAACATGGTGCGCGTCGAGCCGGTCGACGGGCCCGACTCCGAGATCGACCGTATCGGTGTGGGCGAGCACCTGCTCCGCCCGGTTGGCGAGAACGAGCGTGTCATCGACCACTCAGTGAACACCGGGAAGGTCGACATCGACGTCTACAAGGCTGGCTTCGGCTGGGACCTCTCTCAGGAGGTCGTCGAGGACTCGATCGAGTACGAGAACACCGCGCAGATCATCCTCTCGATGTTCACCGACCAGTTCGCGTTCGACGTTGCGACGCTGGGCTTCCAGGGCGACGAGGATGCGACGGTCTCCGACGGCAGCGGCGGCACCATGCCCGACCCGTTCTACTCGCAGGTCGACGGCTGGGTAGCCAACGCGACGGACGACGGCGCGGACGTGAAGGGCTACAACGATGCCGTCACGCTCAACGAGGGCGTGATGTTCAACCTCACGCTCCAGATGCCCGACAAGTTCATCGACGCGACCTCGCCAGCGATCATGGCGCACCCGAAGCAGGTCGTCGCCTATCGGCGTTCGCTTTCAGACCGGAACACGTCGCTCGGTGACGAGATGCTCACTTCGGGCCGGATCCCGACGCCGACCGGCTACCCGCTCGTCCCGACCAACGCGATCGGGACGGACACCGTGATGTTCACCGACACGTCGAACCTCATCTACGCGCCACACCGCGATATGAACGTCAAGGTGACGACGGACTCGGAGAAGGTCGTCAAGAACGATCTCTTCGCACAGTACGGCGTGTTCGCCCGCCTCGACTACGCGGTCGAGCAGGGCAACGCGGTCGCGATCGCCGAAGAGCTCGCGGAACCAGAGCCGGTCGACCCGGCGGAGATGTGAGGTGAGCTGATATGAAACTCCAACACAAACCCAACGACTCGCCGAGTACGTACGACGGCCACGGTGTTCGAACCACGCCCGGCGAGACTGTCGACACCGAAGAGATCGACAGTGACCAGGACGCCGACGAGATCGGCGAGACGCTCCTCGAGACGGGCTACTTCCAGCGTGCCGACGAGGGCACGGACGCCAACACCGTCGACGATGGTGCTCCTGACGAGGTCGAGCCACCGTTCGACCCAACTGGGATGACGGTCGCCGAGATCCGCGAACGTCTCACCGACGAGGACTACACCGACGCCCAGCTGGTGGCGATGGCCGACGTCGAACGCGAGGACGGCGACGACCGTGATGGCGCGATCGACCTGCTCTCGGCGTCGCCGGAGAAATGAGTACCACCGGGGGCGATCCCGAGCGCTACCTCGAAGTGAGCGACGTCCAGGAGGAGCTCCCGTTCAACGCGAACGACTTCCCGCTCCAGTCGAGCGACCAGTACGACAACGCCCTCGAACGCGCGCTCGACGCGGCGTCTGGCATGGTCGAGGATTGGACGGACACAGTGTTCGCGACGACCACGCGGACCTCGACGCTCTCGCGGCCCGTCGGCGTCGCCGAACGCGAGCTCCCAATGCCGCATCGGCCTGTTCAGTCGGTGACCTCGGTCACGGTCGGCGGGCTCGTACTCGACAGCGAGGACTACCGCGCCGGCGAGACGTACCTCTACCTCCTGCCGAGCGCGCCGATCTCGGAGTGGCCGACCGACAACCTCGCGATCGACGTGACCTACACGCACGGTCGCGATGGCGTCCCGTCTGAGGTCAAGCGAGCTATCATCCGACTCGTTCGGAACGCGCTCGACCAAATCGAGACCGACGGCATGGAGTCCGACCGTACGGCGAGCGAGTCCTACACCTACCGCCCGCCGGAGGACATCAAGGCCGAGTGCGTGGCGATGGTGAGCGGCTACAGCGCTCCGTCGTACTACGGCGGCGCGCAGGTGATCTGATGGGGCTCTCGAAAGCGGATCGCGAGGCGGTCGAAGAGCTCGTACAGACTCTCGAGGACGCAGGCGCGGATGTCGGGAGCGTCAAGAAAACACGATGGGACGATGACGATCCCATCGATCTCGACATCAGCTGCGAACTCGACCCGGCAGAGTTCCACGAGTGACACCAGCATGACAGGCACAACCTACGAGTGGCGAAGCGACACGCCACGCATCCGACCCGACGGCGAACGCATCGGTGACGGCGACCCCATCGACCCGACCGACCACGAGCTACGGACGTGGCCCGATCGGGTCGTCGCCGTCGAGAGCACCGACACCGAACGCACCGACCGCTCGCTTACACAGACCGCCATCGAAGCCGCGACCGACCGCAAATTGCAGGAAATGGCTAGTCAGATCGACGGCGTGGCTGAGGATCAGAGCGCGGCCGATCTGCGCGCCGAGCTCTACGACCACCCCGACAGTGAAGCCGTCGCCGCGGCGGTCGCGGCGGTCGAAGATCTGGAGACCGACACCGGCACCGAGAACGGAGAGTAACCCGTGCCCCGCCATCGGAATCGCCAGTCGGCCACCCACTACCTCACCGTCGAGCGCGACGGTGAGCAAGAGATCACGTGCTCGGTCGACGACGAGTGTCCACCAGGCTATCACTGCGAAAACGGCATCTGCGTCGACGGCTACGGCGACAAGCCATCGGGCGAGACCACCGTCCTCGACGACGAACCCGTGGAGTACGAGCCCGAAACAACGGCCTACATCCGCACCGGGAGCGGCGAGCGCGTTCAGCGTGCCCCGAAGATCGGCGGTCGCGGGGCGCTCGCCGAGCTCGTCCAGGAGGGCGACGCGCTCACACTCACCCCGATGGCTGATTCGGGTGGTGGCGCGACGCTCACCAACCTTGAGGCGACGGGGATCGACCCCGAGTACGGTCGTCGAGCGCGAGTCGGTCGGACGGCTATCGAACTGGAGCAGAACTAACGATGGTCAAGACCGAGTTCAAATGGAAGCACAACCGCAACATGAAGGATGCGGCGAAGCGCCTGAACGACCTCCAGGATGAGGTCGGCACCTCGCTCAAATCGGCGTGTGAGGAGATCGGTCTGCGAGTCATCGCGACCGCGGTGCGGCTGGTCCACGTCGACACCGGCCGCTTGCGAGCGAGTCTGGAATCGCAGGTCGAAGAGGTCGGAAAGTACGCCGTCAAGGTGTCGATGGGTACGAACGTCCCGTACGGAGCCAACCAGGAGCGGCTGTACCCCTACCTCCGCCCGGCGATCCGCGAGAACGAACAGCAGATCGAGCGGATCGTAAACGACGCGCTCCAAGAGGCCGTTAAACGAGCATCATGACCTCTACATCAGACCGCGCGGCGGGCGGCGTCGCCGACCTCCGACCGGCGATGCTCGGCTGGCTCCGCGACCACCGGCCGCTGACGGAGCGCCTCGAGTGGATCGACTCGGTGGAGGACGGCGCGGATGCCATTCGACCACCGCGATACCTCCAGAGAGCGCGTGATGCGGACGGTGACGCGCCGGACATCGTGCTCACCGTGGAGGTCTGGACGCCGAATGTCACTCGTGCGAACTCGGAGACCCAGCGCACACACTCCGGGCAGGTGGTGCTCTCGCTCCGCTACGGCGTGAGCGAACACCTTCCCGGCCAGTGGGGCGACGAGGTCCGCGCGGAGATCGCGGCCTGCCTCACTCGGTATCGGGAGGGCTGGTATGCGCCCACCGTGACGGGCGGCGATACCGAACTCCAGCCGGTTGATGAGATCAACAGGGAGGAACTCGCTATCACGTACGGTCAAACACATCGCAACTGGGGCTAACGGCCCCGTCGACGACAGTACCGACTGACGACTAACCAGCGGCCAGCGATTTGCGGCGCGACACAACGACAACGAGAGACATCCAATGGCAATCGACGTAACCAGCAAGATCGAAGCGACGGCGAAGAAAGTATCAATCATCCTCGCGGAGTGGAACGAAACCGAGAGCGCCTACGATCGGACGGTAGTCGGGCTCACGATGAAGGACGATCTCACCACCACGATTGACAACGAGGATACAGATTTCACGCCGGGAGACGAGTACCAGACCCGGCGCTACGACGTCTCGGGGACGATGGACCTCGAATTCTCGATGGCGATCGCGAAAGACCTCTCCGGACTCGAAGCACTCGGGATGGTCGACTCGGACGGCAAGATGATCACCTCGGGCACGGAGAAGTGGATCGGGTTTGGCGAGGATCGCCACCTCGAATGGGCGTACTGGAGCGGTGAGCCCGACTACGAGAACGCCGACATCGTGGCGGACTCGGAGATCCTAAATCGCTTTAGCGATGTGAAGCTCGTCGCGCCGGAGTTCGATCCCTCCGAATCCCCCTACTCGGTGTCGATGACTGGGTGGGTAGAGGGCGACTTTTACGTCAACTACCCAGGGTATGATGCGATCAACGGCACTGACGGAGGTACTGGCACATGAGCGACGCTGGTGTGAAGAACCCTGGCGTCGCGAACGAACTCCAGGACCAGCTCGATCAGCAGGTCGCGGACGAGGTGGCGACGATCGGAGCGCTCGACGAGACGCGAAAAGACCTCGAGGGACGCGACCCGCCGCGTGACAACGCACCCGAAACCGCGGCCACGGACGGCGGCGAACTCGAAACCGTCGACGCCGACACCGCCGAGGTTGACGAGACAGCGGGCTACACCATGTCGGTCGACCGCCGCATCGGGAGCACCCATCTCGACGTCGAGTATCACGCACCCGGCGAAGAGGACGCTCGCGAGGCACGCCTACGGTTCGGGAAGCCGAACGGGCTCGCCAGTCGTGAACTGTTCGCGCCGATCGAGGAGGTCGAGGAGAGCGAAGGTCAGTCGGTCAACGAGATGACCGACTACATCTGGGGGACGCTCGCCGAGTGGTGTGCCGAGGAGCACGCCGACGGCGTCGACCAGTCACCCAGTGAGGCCGAGTTCTGGGCGACACGGATGGGGCTCGGCGATGCGATCAGCGTTCTCCAGGACCTCGCCCTCGGCATCGACCCAAACGCGTAGTCACGTACGCACAGTCCGACATCGGCCAGGCCCGCGGGGATCTTTACGAGAAGGCAGGCGTCTCGGGCCCAACGGAGTTCGGGAAGCTCCCTGAACAGGACCGGATCTTCTGGAGCGCCTGGCAAGAAGAACGCCAGGAACGCCAAGAAGAGGAGATGCCGGACGAGAACTGAGTAGCTCTTACTCCCGGCTCGCAGCCCGCTGCGAGAACCCCATTCGATACACACCAAATGGCATTATTCGACAACTTAGAGTCATCTCTCAAACTCGACGCGAGTGACTACGTTCGCGAGGCCGACAAGGCCGAGCGGGCGAGCAAGGACGTCGCCGACGCGACCGAATCGATGGGCGACGCGGCGGGTAATTCTGCCGGCGGTGCCGACCGAGCGAAGCAAGCCGTCGGAGGTTTGGCGGCCGGTGCATCGGCACTCGCGGCGGGTGGTCTCGCGAAGTCCATCCAGGCGGCGACGAGCTTCGAGTCGTCGATGGCCGACGTCGAGAAGGTCACCAGCAAGGGTATCGCCGAGAAGCTGAAGGGGAATTTCCAGTCGCTTGCCGAGGAGATCCCGATCTCCCAGCAAGAGCTCGCCACGCTGGGCGAGCAGGCTGGGAAGTTCGGTGTCAAGGGCGCAAAGAACATCACGAAATTCGTCGAGACGGTCGGCCAGATCTCCTCGGCGACCGATCTCGCGGCTGGCGAGGCCGGGACTCGATTTGCGAAGATCGCTGGCGCGATCGGATTGCCGATGGGCCAGATCGGCAAGCTCGGCAACGCGACCAACTCGCTCGCGGACTCGATGAAGACGGACGCAGGCGAGATCACAGACACCGCAAACCGCGCGGGGATCACGCTCTCGAAGCGCCTGGGGCTCTCGAAACAGTCGGTCCTCGGATTGTCGGCCTCGATGAATGAGGTGTCCCCGAGCGCCCAGCTCGCGGCCTCAGGACTCAAACAGGCTGCCGAGGCACTCCTCGATCCGAAAAAGGTCGGGAAGATCGCCTCGGCGCTGGGGATGACGAAAAGCGAGTTCATCCAACTTCGCGATCAGAGCCCGCAGAAAGCGTTCGATCTCGTCTCGAAGGCGATGGCGAAGGGTGGCGACCGCGCCACCGCGCTCGCCAAAGCAGTTGGAAAGCGCCCTACGCGGGCGTTCTCGGCGCTCGGCCAACAGGTCGGCCGAACTCACCAAGCGATGAAGACGGCCAGCGGGCAGTTCAAGAACGGGACGTCGCTCGCCCGCGAGATGTCGATCCGGACCGGGACGGCTGCCGGGAAGTGGCAACTGTTTAAGAACAAACTCCAGAACGTCGCGATCACGACCGGCGACGCCCTCCTTCCGGTGTTGCTGCGGGTTCTCGACCCGATCTCGAACGCGATCAGTCTGTTCGGCGAGTGGAATTCGAAGCTCGGCGGCATCCCGGCGGTGGTCGCGCTCGTCGCGACGGCGATCGGCGGGCTGGCGGTCGCGGCAGGAGTGTTCATCGGCCCGCTGACGACTGGTGTCACGATGATGGGAGCGCTTGCCGGGGCGGCCTCGGCGCTGCTCTCACCGCTCGCGCTCATCGGAACCGCCCTCGGAGCGCTCCTCTCTCCGATCGGGATCGTTATCGCTGGCGTGGCGGCGCTCGGCGCGGCGTTCGCGACCGACTTCGGAGGGATCCGCACGATGGCGATGCAGCTCGTCGGCATCCTCCGAGGTCAGTTTCTCACGATCTGGACGCAGCTGAAGGCCACTATCCTCCCGATACTCTCACAGATCGCAGCGGCGTGGGACGGCCAGGGCTCGCGCGTCCAGTCCGTCGCGTCGACTCTTATCGAGAATATCGGCGGGAGGCTCGTCCCGATCATCCTCCGATTCGGGGCGATGGCTCGTCGCGCGATCGCGTCGGTGGCCTCTTTTTGGAATACACACGGGTCGACGATCCTCTCGATCGTCCGGCTCCTTTCGACGAACCTCTCGGAGATGCTGATTCAGGCGATGGCGGCCGTTTCGTCGGCTCTTCAGGGCGACTTCGTCCAGATGCGAGGGGCGTTTCAGGAGTTCAAAACGGCCGCACTGAACATCTGGAACGCGATCTGGCCCCGCTTGAAACAGGCGGCGATGGCCGGTCTGCGGATGGCCTGGAACTGGGTGAAGGGGCCGGGCGTCTCGCTGGCGAAGCAGGCACTATCTTTCCTCGCCACCGCGGCCGTCGCGGCGTTCAACTTCGGGAAACAGCATATCCTCCCGGCCGTTCAGTCGGCGCTGCGCTTTGCCTGGAACTGGGTGAAAGGACCAGGCGTTCAGCTCGCGAAGCAAGCCCTCTCGCTGCTGGCGAGGGGTGCGGTAGCGGCCTTCAAGTTTGGAAAGCAGAACTTGCTTCCCGTCGTTCAGCGAGCGATCCGCTTCGCTTGGAACTGGGTCAAAACGTCAGGGGTTTCGCTCGCAAAGCAAGCCCTCGCGTTCCTAGGCCGCCAGGCTATTGCGGCGTTCACCTTCGCGAAAGAGAACATCCTCCCGAAGGTACAGACAGCGCTCACCGCCGCGTGGACTTGGCTCCGTACGTCGGGCGTCCAGCTCGGCCGTCAGGCACTCACGTTCCTCGGAAACCAGGCGATAGCCGCCTTCACGTTCGCGAAAAACAAGATCGTCCCGAAGGTCTCGAAGGCGCTCGGTGCGGCATGGACGTGGCTACGAACGACAGGCCTCCAGAAGGGCAAGCAAGCCCTCATATTCCTCGGAAATCAGACGATAGCGGCGTTCTCGTTTGCGAAGAAGAAGATAGTTCCGAAGGTTTCGAAGGCGATCGGGGCCGGATGGCAGTGGCTTCGGACTAAAGGACTACAGAAGGGCAAACAAGCGCTGATTTTCCTCGGAAATCAGGCCATCAACGCGTTCACGTTCGCGAAAAACAAGATCGTCCCGAAAGTATCCGGGGCGATCGGTGCGGCATGGACCTGGCTCAGAACGACAGGTCTCCAGAAAGGTAAGCAAGCGCTCGGATTCCTCGCAAACCAAGCCGTCAACGCCTTCGACCTCGGCAGTGGTGGCGGTTCCGGCGGTGGTGGCGGTGGCGGTCTACAAGGCAAAGCCGCCTCGGCGCTCTCGGGCGTCGGAGCGTGGCTTCGGAATCAGGGCGTCTCGATCCTGAGAGGTGCGCTCTCGTTCCTCGTCACGCAGGGAGCGAACGCGCTCTCGGCGCTCCAGCAGGCCGGCCGCCGTGTCGTCTCGCAGGCCATCGCCGCGATCTCGACGTACCTCCGAACGCAGGCTACGACGGACGTCAAAAACGCGTTCAAGGCGATCGGCCGCGGGATTAGGGCCGTTCTGGTCGGTCTGTTCAACGTCGGAAAGGGGATCGGGAGGATCGTCAGGCAGGGGATCGGCGCGATCGTCTCCTACCTCCGAAATCAGGCATGGTCCGATCTCAAGGGAGCTGCCGAATTCCTGTTCGGCGCAGCAGTCACGGCCGCGAAGGGACTGTTCGCTCTCGGAAAAGGGATCGGACAAGCGATACGGACCGGTATGGGGGCGATTTTCAGTTACCTCCGAAATCAGGCATGGTCAGACCTGAAAGGGGCTGCCGAATTCCTGTTCGGTGCCGCGAAGGTCGCTGCCGAGGCTCTGTTCAACGTCGGAAAAGGGATCGGAGGGGTCATCAAGGACTTCATGGGGGCGATCGTCTCCTACCTCCGAACCCAAGCGTGGTCTGACCTGAAGGGGGCAGCGGAGTTCCTGTTCGATGCAGTGATGGCCGCCGCAGAGGGCCTCTACCAGGGCCTCATCGGGAATTCACTCATCCCCGAGATGTTCGGGGAGATCGCCTCGTTCATCCGGAACTTCAACCTGTTCGCACCGGTCGACGCGCTGCTCTCGTCGGCCTGGCAACGGTTTGATAAATTCAAAACGGACGCCTTCAACACCGTTTCGAACCTGCTCGGCGAGGTCGTCACGGCGATCCAGAGCTGGTCGCTGCTCCAGAAGGTCAACTCGGCGCTGAAATCCGTCTGGCTACGATTTGACAAGTTCAAAACGGATGCTGTCAACACGATCAAGCAGACCGTATCGGACATCCTGAGCGCTGTCTCGCCGAGGAACCTGAAAAGCAAGCTCAAGTCGAAGATCGGCGGCGCTCTCGATGGGGCGAAAGAGAAGTTCAAATCGCTCTACAACGACGTTGTCGGGAACTCGATCGTGCCAGATATGGCGAGCGATGTGGTCGGCGTCATGGACAAGATGGACATGGCTGGTCCGGCGGGCCGCGAGATGGGACGTGCGTTCGACCAGTTCGCCTGGTTGCAGACGAACGCGAAAAAGCGTACGGACAAGCTCAATCGCGAGACGCTGAACAACATCAAGGCGATGGCGTCGGCGACGTCCTCGCGAGCGAAGTCCTGGGTCGGATCGTTCGTGAAGCCCTTCGGGCAGGCAAAAGACCGCGTCTCGGGGCTGTTCTCCGACTTGCATCACATGGTGGTCGGGGGCTCGATCATCCCCGATATGCTCTCGGATCTGGTCGCCGAGTCGAAGGGCTCCTGGGCAAAGCAGTTCGTGAGCCCGTTCGTCTCCGCTGCGGATCAGGTGGCCGATCGCCTCGGAAGGCTTCGAAAGCAGGCAGCCCGAGCAGCGAAGGACACCGCGAAGCAGGCGAAGAAGGCCGCCGCTGCGGCCTCGGGCGGTGGTGGTGGCAGTAACGTCCGGAAGCGAGCCGAATGGGCTGGCGAGCGCTACAAAACAGTGCGGAAGGGCCGCCTCGCCGGCATCCCGAAGCCGCTCGCGAAGCAGATGCGAGACGTCTACAAGAACCAGGTCAAGGGCAAGCGTTCGTGGGCCTCGTACGTCAAGCGAGCGCGGAACTACGGCGAGAACGCCCGCGGCAAGAAGGGTGTTTGGTACGAGGACACCGCCGTCGCGAAGATGGCGTCCAGTGGGACAGTGCTCTCCGACGGCCTCATCTACGCCCACAAGGGTGAGGACGTCGTCCCGGCGAAGACCAGCCAGCCGTACTCCGGCGGTAGTAGAAACTCGAAGAAAGAGGTTCACTACCACCAGGAGAAGACGATCCTCAAACTCGACGCCGAGGAGACGCGGAAGTTCATGCGTGGCGAGGCGGTCGACGTCGTCGACGAGAAAGAGTCCGAGAAGTCGGAGAGTCTGAACAACGCGAATACGGACAGCACCGACGACGTTTCGCTGTTCTAAGTCACCGATAGTGGACCACACTCATGTCAGCAACCAATAGCACCAGCGACACCGACTCGATCGAACAGTATTGGCGACTCGCGGGCGTCCCGCTCGACCTCCACGACGGTCCCGAGCCCACTATCACACCCGGTACGTCCTACGACTGTACCGCGCTCACGACCCTCCAGTCGGACTCGCCGGAGGGCGAATGGGGGAGCGCCACCGAACGCCATCGGTCGCTGCTGGCGTACGGCGCGCGAGCCGGGAAATATACACTCCACGAGTCGGGCGGACGAGTCGCCTACACCGAACAGCACGATGGCGCGGTGCCGAACGGCACGCTCGCTGTGAGTCTCCGGCCGCCAGTCGACTCGATGTTCGTCCACGGAGGGTGGTTCATCGTCGAGAGCGTCGAGAACGCTTCGCCGAATCCGGAGATGCCTCAGCTCTCGATAGGGTTAGTCTACCTCGCTCCGCTGGACCGCTACCCGACGCGCTCGACGCTCGCCTACGACCTCGAAGCACCCGCGCTGTAAACACAACGGAGAGTTACCACCATGCCCAAATTCAGACAACAGCACCTCAACGACGGATTGTTCACGGCCGACGAGATCGCGAATCGAGACGCCGAGCGTGGCACCTTCGTCCGTTCGGGCGGGGAAATCACGATCGCTGCGTCGTCGTCGGAACCCCTGCTCACTGTCTCGGACATCACGTTTCGCCTCGACGATGTCGAGGACTACTCGATCGCTGAGAGTACGGTCGAGCTCACCCCGAACGCGACGGGCTACCCACGCCGGGACTTGATCATCGCCCGCGGGCCGCCGGATAGCGGTGGGTCGCCGACGTTCGACTCGCTTGAGGGCGACCTCATCGACG
The DNA here is from genome assembly GCF_000336675.1 of Halococcus hamelinensis 100A6. NCBI lineage: Archaea > Methanobacteriati > Methanobacteriota > Halobacteria > Halobacteriales > Halococcaceae > Halococcus > Halococcus hamelinensis. The sequence goes on from NZ_AOMB01000030.1 coordinate 142,503, forward strand.
GCGACCTGCTCGCCGCTCTCGAAAACGAGAACCAGCTCGGCGGGGCACGCCTCGACGACGAGGGGCTCCCGCTCTGGCCGGCCGAGGCGATGCCGTCGGTCCAACCGCCCGCCGGACGCGATCTCCGTGGCGAGGCCGCTATCATCGGGATGGTCTTCTTGCCTCAGGGGACGGGAACGAGCCAGGACCTCGCAGACGAGTATATCACCGACCTCCGAAAGGAGGGGATCGGTGTCGAGGGGGTTCTCAGGCCGGGCGATGCGCTCGCCGAGCTCGAAGCGGGGGACGACCCTCGAAGCATGAACATCACGGGGACGGCGGGCAACGCCGAGCAGTTCGGCGGGAAGACGCCTGACAAGTACGGCCGCGTCCAGACGGGCGACGCGCTGTATCGCCTTCCCAACGACACCGACCGAACCTCGATCATCAGGATGCAAGCGCCGAACGACCTCGGCTCGACGTGGTCGGTGACCTTCGAGGTGATGCAAGCCGGCGCGACGAGGACGGGGTGGGTTCGAGGAGCCCTGATCAAGGCTCGTGGGAACGCCGAACCCCACATCCGTACCTTCGAGACAGATGTGGATAGCGGCCTCGGAACGCCCTTCTTCGCGTGGACGGACGAAGGCGATAGCGGGCGCGTCCTCGTCCGCCACGATCCAGGGAGCAACGGTAACAACGTCCTCTATCAGCTCTCGTGGGCGAGATACGGCGACATTCGGGGCGGGTTCGTGTCCAGCAACACCGATGAACTCGAAGCGCCGTCGGACCAGCGATGATCACAGAACCAGTCTCGCGGGCGGCAGGATTCGGCCCGCTCAACCCCACGACCTACGGAGGCCCCGAAGCGGGGATCCGTGGCCCTGGGGGACCAGCACCGCCGGCACCGTCGGTCGCGACACGACCGGCAGGTTTCGGGCCCCTCAACGCCACCACGCTCGGCCAGCCCCAGCCCGGGATCCGCGGCGGTGGTGGGAAGTCGGTCGGCCAGCTCCTCGCGAGCGTCGATGGCTACGCGCTCGTGCTCGAACGCGCGACGGGCGAGACGGCGCTTTACGCTGCCGAGGATAGCCCAAGCCGAGCGCTGACGAAGCTCTCGATCACGCTCAACGTGAACGCGCGGTCGTCGTGGAAGGCAGAGATCCCGAGCAACGACGAGCTCTTTCGCTGGAACCTCGCCGACGTGGTAATCGGCCACAACGGTAATCGGCTGTTCCACGGCCAGATGCTCCCCTCGAAGTATTCCTCGTCGAGCGGGAAGGTCTCGGTCGGCGGCTACGGCCGCCTTCGCGAGCTCACCTTCGGCGGCGAGGAGTTCACCGTCGAGAGCGGTGATGGCTGCCAAGCGATCAACGAGTTCTGGCGCTTCATCGCCGGACTCACCGACGGCCGGGTTCGTGGCTACTGCGACCCGCCGCCCGCTGGGACGCGCCGCGAGGTCGGTCCCGACGGCTTCGAGGCGAGCGGCACGCCGATGCAGATCGCGACCGAGCTCCACAACGAGTTCGGCTATGCGTTCGTGATGGACCACTCGGATAGGGCCGGCGTCGTTCACTCGTTCCGTCCCGGAACCGTCGCCCGCGAGCTCGACTACTGGCACAAGGACCACGAGGTGGAGATCGACCCCTCGAAGTATCGCAACCGCGTCGTGATTCGCGGGGCCTGGAACGAGGCGCGAGCCGAGTACTATCGCCACGAGGCGCGTGCGCCACAGGGGGAGATCGACGACCTCGCGGCGGGCAAGCTCATTACCTACCGGCCCGAGCCCGACGACGAGCTCGAGAGCAACGAAGCGTGCGCGGTGCTGGCGCGCTCGAAGCTCGACGAACTCCGCGGCAAGTACTCCATCACGGGGAGTGTGGACGCCGCGCCGGTGCGAGTGGTGCCGGGGTATCTCTACCCCTTCGAGGAGTTCAACGCCGCCGCACCACCCGCTGCGCGCCCCGTCTACACCGGTGTCCAGCAGGTCAAACACACGATGATCAGCGACGCGAAGACGGTGATCGACTGTAGCGAAGAGGGTGGGCTCACACAAGCGATCAACCAGTCGCGCAACCCGCTCGCCGGCGGCATCCAGCGCCAGCAGACCGGGCTGATAGAGGGCGGGATGGCGAGCGAGGCAGTAGACGCCTACACCGACGAATATCCGCACCCCTACCCTGGAGGAAACCAATGACTCTCACACGAACTAACGGCAGCGCCGACTGGGCACTCCTCGTAACGTGCGATGCAAAGGCCGCGCTCGGGACTCACCTTAGCCCAGGCGCTGGTGACGCGGCGCTGTTCGTCTCCCGCGGGACGGGCACGCTCGGCGAGGGCAACGACGCGCTCGACGTCGCCCCTGGCCCAGCCGTCGTGAAAGGAGAATCCGGCAGCCTGAGCCAGGAGCAGTCGGTATCGATCAGCGAGGGTGGCGGCCAGCCCCGCCGAGACGTAGTCTATCTCTCCGAGGAGTTCGAGCTCGCGGTCGAGGAGGGTGCCGAGGGGCCGCTTGACTGGGGCGAGACCGTCTCCGAGAGCCAGGAGAATCTGAGCAACGCTATCCGGCCGGCCCCGCCGGATATGGCCGACATCCCGGGCTTCCCGCTTGCCACGGTCCTGGTGACGGCGAACGCGCCATCGCTCTCGACTGGCGCGCTCGACGACCTCCGCGCCCCCGCACCGCTTGGCAACGTCCGCGAGACGGCCGTCGAGTTCGAGAGCATGGCGACGCCCGGCGGCCGGACGAACCGCGTGTGGGAGATGGACCCCACGACCGAGGACTTCGGGAGTCTGATGAACGACATCCTCGAGTCTGTGGCCGACGGTAGCGTGATCCACGTCCCACCCGCCATCTACGACCAGACGACGGGAGTCGAGGTCAACCTCCCCGACGTGAAGATCGTGGGCGACGGGATCGACGGGGCAGTCCAGCCGGACGCGACCCCGCGAGTCCGCAAGCAGGCCGACGTCGTGGCGTTCGAGGGGTTCGATCGCATGACGATCAAAGGGCTGTTCTTGCGGGCGCAAGTGTCGAATACGACGTCGGGGATCATCGGCCACGAGCGGACGACGGTCCGCGATTGTAACATCCGCTCGATGGGCTCGCACGGTATCCACATCCATCAGGTCACCGAGAGCAACAACCCCACGCAGTCGGTGGTCGACGACGTCGCAGTCCAGTACAACGATGGCTCGGGCGTCTTTCTCGAAGAAAACGCCGGGAACCCGAACACGAACGCGATGAAGGTCTCGCTCCGGTATGCGCGCAAGAACCAGGGCTGGGCCATCGATGCCGACGGGTTCGGGAACCGTTATTTGGTCCAGAACTTCGTCGGTGACGGTGTGGGCGAGGGCGGTATCCGAGTTCGCGAGGGCGGCCACTCGAATAGGGCTGAGGTGACCTACCACGAAGGGAAGACCCGCCCGACCATCCGCCTGGACGGCAACGTGAACGAGGCCGTCGTCTACCGAACCGGCCCGAACAACTACAACCTGTTCGAGGATAACGGGACGGGCAACACCAAACGGCAGTACACACACCTCGATATGCCCGAGGTCCAACGCGGCGGGACGGCGCACGTCGAAGGGCTCTCGGTCGGCATCGGTGCGTGGGAGGACCTACAGAACGAACGGGCCTACGAGACGACCTACCAGAACACCACTGGCGGGATCAAGGAGGTCTTCGTCCGGGCGTACGCCGACGGTTCGTCGGGGAGTCAGGCGATCGCCACGACGCTGAAAGTCGCCCCGACGGAGTCTTTCGGGAGCTTTCCCGCTGGCGTTGCCGACGCGGCCTATCTTCGCGACATCAGCTCGGAGCGGACTATCTCGGTGTCGGCGTTCGTGCCGGACGGGCACTACTATCGAGTTGCGCTCGGTAGTTCCGATGAATCCGAGCTAAACATCTGGAACGAGCGGAGCTGGGTGTGAGCAGATAGTCACCGCCCGCGCTCTCGACTCTTTGGAGAGGCCCGTCACCAGTGGCGACACTACACTCGCGTGCAAAGTGAACAGCAATGTTCAATGCCCGAGATCATACAGGTCGCGTAAGCGCTCTCGTACGCATATACAGAAAGCTTATTACATATCAAAAATCTGCACAAAGCTTATTACAAAAACTCCGAGAGGTGTGAATGGTTATGAAGTCCAACGGCACCTTCCGAAATGCGGATGATTCGCGGTCGGTCGATGTCTCGCGACGCAAATTCCTCGCCGCAAGCGCAGTCGGGATAGCGGGCCTCGGTGCCGTCGGAAGTGCGACAGCGGCTCCGGACAAGCATACACTCGTCATCACGGGGACTGGTCCTTCCACGTCGTACTCGTTTACCGTCGGTGGTAATCTCGAAAAGAGTACGGCCGATGGCGCGAGTATCAACAGTAGCGACGAGATCGTCGGGAACNTCGTACTCGTTTACCGTCGGTGGTAATCTCGAAAAGAGTACGGCCGATGGCGCGAGTATCAACAGTAGCGACGAGATCGTCGGGAACAGCGCCCACGGGGGAGTCGGGAACGGAACGGACGCCTACACGTTCACTGGTCCACTCTACTCGTTCGACTTCGACCAGTCGGGTGCAATCGACGTTGACCTTGATGGTGAGGCCGCTCGAGTTGGGCAGCGGCCCGACCACACCCTCGTCATCGAAGGGACCGCTAATTACTCGTTCGCGACGGAATCGTACCCACTGGTAAGTAGAGCGTATGGGGCAACAATCGACCAGGATGACAGGAGGAACAAGTATGGGGCGGCTGGTTCGGTACAGTCCGGAAAGGATGCTTACAAGTACGATGGAGAGCTGCAAGCTTTCGATCTCGACGGCGAGGCTCGCGTCACCATTGACGGCAAAGCCGCTCACGTCGGGCAGCGCCCCGACCAAGCGGTGATCCTCTTCACCGATGAAGAGTACGCATCTGCGGAGTACGAATTTACCGTCAGCGGCTCGGTTCGAGAGGGGCTTCACGACGACCGGGGCGAGGGGGCTGATGGCTACACCATCGCTGGAAACACGGTCTCCGGTTCCGTGTGGGGTAATACGTATGATAAGGTCGCGTTCGACGGGCAGATCCTGTCGCTCAGTTCCAATCACGATAGCGCCCTCAACGTCTACTCCAACTACGAAAAACTTCAGTAGAGTGAATTAGGGGCCGGCGTAGCTGCGGTGATTCGCGCGTTCGTAGCCCTGTTTTGGAGGTGATGACGCTACGACCTCGGGCGCGACGATCGCGAGCTGGTGGTCCTACTCGACGACGTCCGAGAGCGTGCCGAGTCGGGCGTGGATGATGTGGGTTTCCGTCCCGACCATCGGGTAGCGCACATGGCTGGGGCGGCATGGGCCGCCGTAGAGACGCCCGACCGTCCACTGGCCGTCGTCGGAGTGGCGGTAGACGACCGCCCCGATCGCGCTGCCCTCGTGGAACTCGTCGTTGCAGTCAGCGTTCGTACAGCGGACCAGGCCGTCGTGGCCGACCGCCATCCCGCGAACGGCCTGGAGCGCGGCGCTGGGGTTCATTTGCTACCTCCGAGGAGCTCTGCATGGGTGTCGAGGACGGCCTGGAACCGCTCTTTCGCGGCCTCTCCAACGTGTGCGACCTCGTCGACGTGCCGGCACTCCTCGGGATCGACCCGCAGCGAGCGCGGGATCTCCGAGACCGTGCCGGTCGGCATCGTGATACCGAACTCGCCGTCGTGATGGACGAGTCGTGCGCCCTCGACGTCGCGAGCCAGGTAGGCGTCGCCGGAGCCGACGTACTCCGCGACGACGCGACGTTCGCCGCGTTCGGCGTCGACGTACCCTCGCATCGCGACGAGGTACACCGTCCCGTCAGCGTCGGGGTCGCCCTCCTCGGGAGCGCACGCCTTGATCGTCTCTCGGTCGGGCAGTGAGCCCGCGTGCGTGGGCTCGGCCTGGTTGAGAGCCATCCGGGCAAACGCTCGGTGGAGGTCCGGGCCTGCCTCGGGAGCGTACCGGCCGTTGACGTCGCGCACGCGAGTCATAGCTCCTCGACCCCGCCACAGTCACACGACCCGCTGGTCGGGTACGACGCGCCACAGTCGAAGCAGACCGACTCGGTGCGAGGTGTGTGGTCGACCTCATCGCCGTCGTCGGAGCTCTGCTCTGACGAGGTTCGCCTCGCGTCGCTCGGCTCACCGCCGTCGGTGAGAGCCCGCTTGCTAGCGACAGCGCTCTCGATCGCCGCCGGGTGGTCGTGGTCGCGGGACTCGGCGAGGTGCGCGGCCAGTGGACCGGAGTCACCGAGCGAAGTTTCGGTGGCGAATTCCACGAATCCCACCGGGTACTCAGCCTCGAGGAGCGCGTCGGTGAGCTGCTCTCGGTCGTAGACCGACGTCGACGCGATCGGGAGGTCGCCGACACGGTGGAGGGCCTGGTCGTCGTCGGTGCGCGCGAGCTCGGTGACGAAGACGACGTCGCCGCCAGGCACCTCGATGGGCCGGGCGTCGTCGAGGTCGAGCGCGCGGGTGATCTGCGTCGTTCCATCGTCTAGTTCGCGGCCTTCAAGAGCCACGAGGTCGTGGTGCTGCATGGGTTGTCTGGTAACCCAGAGTCGGTGTCTCAAGCACCGGCTCAGATCTCCTCCGAGCTTTTCCGGGCTACAGATGTTAGTACATTAGCTAAGCACATAACTGTTCGTATTTGCTAAGATTAGCAAATACGATTAGCTATAAGCCGCTGGCTCACTTAGCAAATACTGTAATGGAACGGCCCGAATACCGTGGCATGGCGAAAACTCGCGCTATGCTAACCGAGACGGAACGAGAACAAATCGCAGGCGATCATGGCCGTGATCGGCGGTATCAGGCTACATCTCGTATCCGCCGGCGCATCGGTGACGAGCTCACACGCGACGTCGAGGTTCTCGCCGAGCATAATCCCGAGCTGCTCAAGGAGATTCGTGAGGTAGTATGCGAGGGATAAAAACTGAATCTTCGTGAGGTCATGTCTCGAGAGCCGGTCTAGCTCAGAGATGATGCTTACGCATCGTCCACTCCCGTGAGATGAGGTAGGTTGAAAATCTATATTAAAAGGGAATAACTAGAACAGCATGATTAAATAACACAACGAGGCGTGATAATACGGCGTCTAACGGTGAATTAGTCCGTGAAGTCACTGAGACGGAAATTAGGGTCATGTTGGGTCTGAACACGTCTCTTGAGTTTATCATCGGCAATCTCCCAAACCAATCCTGTAGGATTGTCCTGCTCAAATTCAACTGCTTCGTACTCGTACTCTTCCTCCGAATCCGTCCGCTCTTGGAAGTGATCTAACCCATCTACGTGTTCATTCTTTTGACGATGCCAACCACAGTCATACCCAGATGAATCCGTATAGTGGAATTTGAACTCGGCTTTGTCTGGTGCTGGTTGTGGCCACCAATTTGCGTAGATTTTTGCATCATGATCCGCAATGATTCCGTTGGCAAAAATACCCGTATCGAATGTGGCTACAACTTGATGATCTATCCCTGTGCGTGTTTCAGCGTAGTTGACAATCTCCGTCGAGGGAACCTTTTTGAGCTCCTCGATGATGATAGTCAAGATCCGCGCTCGCTTTCCGCCGCTGGGAGAACTTTCTATCGAGAGAGGGCCCGGCGATCCGCTCGAAGCCGGGCCATTCATTGAATTATACCACCTGTTGCCGGTGACTCATGTTGTGCTGGTCATATCGTTCTAGAGCCTCTCGAGAGATCGAGAGGCGGTAATCCAAAGATTCCCACTCAGATGCTGCTTCGCGAAGCTTTCTCAGTTCATCTGTGGATATGTCTTCATCAGTTACCCGCTCTCGGAGTTGACCAGGCCCACTGGCCTCGTACATCTCCCCAATCGCTTCCGACTTTTCACTCAGCGAGGTGACTCTTTTTTCTAACTCTTCCCGGTCTAGTTCCGTCGCGACGTGGGAAACATCGCGGAATCGGAGATATGCTGAGTTGGGGTAATAGGTAGTAGCCCCTTGCTCAGCAACCGTCAATGCGTCCATCTCGTGAAAGCGCTCCAAGTATTTTCGAGCGGTGTTCTCCGAAACACGGGCTTCCTCACTTATCCATGAGACAGGCCTTGGTTTTTCCAGTGTTAGCGCTACGGAGAGGATTCTATCAAACCCTTCTGTCTTTGCTTCCCACTGTTCAGTGCCTCTTAGCTCTTCTTCCTGTGTCACCATCGTTTTATTTTGTCTGATTGTGGTCGTATCCCTGTGCTTGAGCTCATCAAATAGTTGATGACCCTCTTTAATATCTCTTTTGGCATAGCCAAGGCTACCAGGGGAATGCGATGCCTCCTATGAGATAGCGCGACTACCGCGGCCATGCACCGAAATGTTGGTTGCTCGTCGCCGAGGCGCTCATCGCCTTCGCCGGTGACGCTCGCTCGACGGCCCCACGCGAGCAGCGGGGGTGGGAACTTGCCCTTGTCGTAAGGTGCAGCTGACGGATTGTCTTAGCGGATCACATTCACCGCGCTTGGCGGTCCCTTATCCATCGGCCGATAGAGACATCGCTATGTCCAACGCCCCATCGCTGACGCTCGTCGCCTGTAAAGAATGCTCAAAACGATTCATCGCGCCCTATCTGGAAGCAGGGTTGTGCTTGGGTTGTCGATAGGCCACAGCCACGGACAGTGAATATCGGACGCGCGGAACGCTGGTGGCTCGTTACAATCGACCAGACCGAGCGCGCCGAGATCTACGCCGAGGAAAAGCACCCATCCGAGCGCGCGATCGCGGCGGTCGCCCGCCGGGAGGGAGTCGGCGTCGACGAGCTGCACAGTTCGGAAGTGCGCGTTCGCGACGGTAGGGTTGAGGTCGTGGTTCGACGGCGCGATCAGCAACTCCGCTACGGGCTGAATTCGCAGTAGTTACCCCTCGCCTCGGACTTGGTTTGAGCGAGTGGGGTAACTTCGAGGCGACAAATAGTGATGGGACCTCGGCCCACCGATCAAATTCTACCGTGCCAAGCTAAGTCGCAAACACTCTCCAAGCGGGTCACTTCAAGAATGTTCTCCTCGCGAGATACAGGTTCGTTTCCGTGCTTATCGATGAAGTGGGTGGAATTTGTGGTGCCGATCTCAGTTGGGGAATCCAAGCAGATAGCGATATGATGGGCCTCTAAACAGACTTGCGGATCGTCCCCTTCGTGGATTAGGAGATTCCGTTGAACATCTGGATAACTCTCAATACCTTTGTCCCAGTCAATGAAAAACGATTCCGCGCCCCCTTTGTCCTCAGCAGCGTCCTCCCATACTTCCATGCCCATTTCTTCCAAATCCATTTCGACTTCCACTTTTTGAATCGGCCGGACACGACTCTCATCGCGCTTCTTCTGGTAGTATTTGTTTAGATAACGAAATGATTTCATGTCTCGATCGAGGAGTTCGGCACACACCCATTCAATCGCACTGGGAGTCAGGGGGTCCGACTCCACTTCTTCGACAAAAGCACCACGGTGCTCAACTATTTCCTGATTGAGGTCTTCCCTGATCCCTGTTTTTTTGCGCTCATACTCCGTCCTCACCGTGGGAGAAACATAACAGGGTTCTCCGTTTGTGACGTAATCGAAACAGAGTTCGTGGTGAGAATCTTTCTCAATTGTGACGCCCAGCATCACGCCCGTGTCCAAGACGTTGGCCTCACACATCTGTTTTCACTCGTCGTAACTGTCTCGTGCCATCCGTCTGACGGTGCTACTGTACGAATTAGCGACGTCGTCCAATTTAGAGGTTGGTTGCCGGCTTTCCAGTGCGACCGATCTATATTCAGAGACCTCGGCGGAAAACTCGTCATATTCGTGTTCTCGTTCTGCAGTCCATCTGGCGATTTTCTCACTGGGTATATTATCGTTATGCGCTAATCGAAGTTCCACACGGCTTATCGCTTCCCAGAATCTCAGTGAGAATGCTTCCAGTTCGTCTATTTGATTGTTTTTGGCCAACTGCCGGGTCACGCTATCCCACTGCCGGAATTGTGGCTCCATTTTGGTGTACTCATCTGACGGATAAGTCTGGAGTAGGGCATTCATCTGAGGGCGCAGTGTTTCCATCTTGCCCTCGGATTCCCCAAATGAGCTAGTCAAAGTTGATTGCTGAGTTTCAACTTCCTGAAGAGTCGCGCGGAACGAATTGAATGCCTTTATGAAATCGTTTGGAGCAAATTCGTCATATGAATCATCTATTATTGTGTCTACACCGTACACGTTTTTATAGCGGTTTGCTAGCGATCTGGCGACCCTGACAACGCCTTCGCGAATAGAACGTCCAACGTCGAACGTAGATTCGGATAGCTCTCTGAGGTGTACGATGGTCCCGTCTCCCGTCCGTTCGTAAGAGACAGGATATTCGTTGGTATTAATATCGGCTACGCCCCCCCATTGATACCAGTACACGGGCAACCCAGTATCAATCCCTTCACCTCGAAGGGTATAGTGTGCCATATAGCACAGTTTGTTAAACTCAGTTTCATATATGTCTTTGTCCGACCTCTGCTCCATCTGCTGTAAAATCTGATAGCAGAGATATTCGGCCCCCCCGCAGCCGGACGATGACATAGTGTGGTATTCGCTGCTGCGCGGGATAAGCGTGTTGAAGCCTCCGACGTGCGCACCCTATCATGAATGACCAGAGGGAGTGAGCGGCAGTTTTAGTGTAGATTTTCACGAACCGCGCCGGGCGGCCTGGAGTACGGCCTCCACGTCGACGAGCTGCACGATTCGGAAGTGCGCGCTCGCGATGGCGGGGTCGAGGTCGCCGTCCGGCGACGGCCGTAGGCATCTTACCAAACATTAGAATGCGACTTTCGCTAGATGTTAGGTAAGAACTGCTCCGGACCCCGCGTTTCCGCTGTAACTCGGAAAAGTGGAGATCCGTTATCGGTGCCAGATCAGACGGTTTCGGTTTCGAGCGTTTCCAGCACCCGAATCGAGAACTCCTCTCCCGTTATTTCGCCGTTGTTGTACTGCTCAGCCCATTCGGACTGCACCTCATACGTCCCGATTTCCGAGCCGTCTGCACCGAGGACTGTGACCTGCATATCACTGCTCTCGTATCCGTCGCCAATAGCGAAGGCGTATGCACCAGCTACCATTCCAATCTCACTTGCGAGGTCGCCTTGAGTGGTGGAGATCGTCGTATATTCGAGATACGTACTTCCGGCAGTGGTATCGACAGATTCCACAGCGACACCCTCGTTAGAGAGTCCCGCCTGGATGAGCGTCTCGTAGTACTCTGGTCCCTGATCGCCCGTCTCGGTTTCAATCGCAGTCGGTGTATCGACCTCCGCTTCCGAGACCTGGACAGTGTCCGGCAGTGCCTCGGCCGGGGTCGAGGCCACTTCGGTCGCCGTCGGTGTTGGGGTCGGCGTCTCCGTCGGTGTTGGTGTCGGCGGTGGAGAGTACGCCACGTTTGTCGACCACTGTGTGACCTCGTCGTCGAATATCGCGTCGCGATCGACCAGTATCGCAGTGACATTGAGATCCGTCTGGCCCCAGCCCGAGAGCACCGACCGGTTCATTGGCACCGTAATATTGGCGTTGTCCGCTCGGTCGACTTGCCCGGTGGCTGTCACCTGCTCGCCGTTGATATTGACCCGGAAGTACGGCTCGCCGTTGTCACCTTCCGCGTCGTAGTTGAGGAGTGTCGTGTTAGCGTGAATACGGACATCGAAGGACTCCACGCCGTTCCCCGAATTCGACGGTACCCTATTCACGATCTCCACGCTCGAATTCGCTTGTGGGTCGGATGGTCCGCTACTTTCGCTCTCGTTCCCGCTCGCCGAGCTCGCGTTGGTGGCGGCCGACGTCGCGGTCGATGTGGTGGGTGTCTCGGTCGAAGCGTTCGCTGTCGATTCAGCAGCGGCGACTGATTCATTCTCGGTTGCTGAGGAATTATTCGTACCGGTATCAGACACTGGAACTACCGCGCTGGCGATCCCGATAATGAGCGCTAAGTAAACAAATGCGGCCAGACCTGCCTTCCAACCACCTGACGAAAGGCCTGGAAGGGCAGACGCCCGCGAGTTCGCTACCCGATCGCCGGATCCTCTGATATTCAGCGCGATCGCGACCGGGACTATGATCATCAGGAACGGCAAAAGGGCGATAATCAAGACCATGAGTACCGCGCCAATAGCAACGTTCCGGCCTGTAGCTCCTGGTTTCATACCAGGGATTTTGTCAGCAATAGCCATGTGAACAATCATGAACTGCCATTATCATAATGTTTCGCCCCCTATGGATAGAGGGTGCCTGGTTAACCCATTTACCCGCGCGTTGACTCAGATTGTAGGATGACTCCCACAGGGTCCCGCTACGCCCGTCACTCGCGTCTTACCAAACATTCGAACGGGAGGCTCGTCTGGCGTTAGGTAAGACTTGACCGGAGCCCGCCGGGACCGCCACAATTGCCAGAAGTGGAAAGTGGAAACGCGGCCCCAGGTATTATGGCGGCTCAAATTGCACCAATAGTCCATCGCAATATTCTATTTCACTCCACTTCTGGAAGGTTGCCCCAGATTCTTATCCCGCGTGCAGGTGGCTGGTTGTACGCTGATGAATGGCAGTAGAGAACACAGGCTACTCGTCGTCTTGGAGATCCTCTGGTGAGAGTTCGCCAGCGAGATACTGGCGTCCGAGGTCGGAGAGTTCGTAGACGCCGCGCTCCCCCTCAATACGGTTTAGTAACCCGTGGTTGGCGAGGATCGGGCACCGGTGTGACGCGGTTTCGTAGGAGTAGGCGATGTTCAAACCGATGGTGTGCGGAGTTTGCTTGCCAGCATGGGAAAGCCACTCTAAGATGTAGTTGTCGGAAGGTTGCATCCAGTCGACTTCCCGGTGCACACCTTCCAAATACGAAGGGGGTTCTAAATCACCGGCGTTCCCGTTCATCTGCACACTCATCGTTGTTCTGTATTACACCTCCAAGAGCAAAAGTTATGTGGGTCGCGCTCTTGGTGGTTCAATAGCAAGCACTGGTCACATGGCTCCCCGTAAAACGGGGCCGGAGGTGTTCCATCACCTCCGACCAGGCTTGCGGCCCTCACCAGGGCTTGAACGAGTCAAGCGGACACGCAAGCTATGATCAAGTACGTTCCGAGGTATCTTAAATCCGATACCTTCACGACGACGGTGCGGTGTAACGAACGACGAACCCGCGGCTCGACAGTCAGCGAACACAGGAAAACGGGGGTTAGGGGAGCTAACCGCCGTTTCAATACCCGAGCGCACGCAGCATATACCCTACGGAGGGTCGCCCGATGACCCGATGGAACAGCTGGCCCGGCGAGTCGAACGGCGACGCGAAGCCCAAAGACCAGGACAAAACCAAAACCCCCGAGAATTGCCCTCTGTGCGACGAGCCGATCGAGGGCTCGTACACCGACCACATCCGCCACGAGTGCGAGGGCAAACAGCACGCCGCAGGTGGCGAGACCGTCACCGATGGTGGTCGCACGGATCGCGACATTCTCGCCGGGCTCGACGAGGGCGACACCGTCCAGTTCGAGGCGACGAAAGACGACGGTCGGTTGCTCGCACAGATGCACCACGGGCACGTCTCGGCCATCCTCGACCCGCGAAACGACGTCCAGCGCGTCGACGTCGAGCCCCACCGCGACGATGACCTCAAGCTCACCTCCAACGTCCGCAACCGCGACCGGCTTCGGCTCCGTTTCGAGATGGGTGCTGTCGCCGTCTACTCGCTCGACCACGACGGAGCACGAGGGTACAACCTCGGGGATACTAACGGCACCCTCGATACCCCCGACATGGGTGGCGGGTCGACGGTGCTCGTTGCCGACGGTGGCACCGGCGAGGATCCGCTACTCGCGAAGGTCGATCCCGGCCACTGGCCTGAGCACGCACGCCGTGTGCGAGGTGATTTGCGATGAGCCTCCAAGAAGCCAGCCCAACGAAGGCGATCCTCCACGTACTCGACGAAGGTCACTCCGACGGCGTCGAGCGCGTCGACGTCATCGACCGCGCGGCGGCCCACAGCCAGGCAACCCGCGAGAACGTCGAGGCCGCGCTCGAAGACCTCCGCAAACGCGGCGAGATCTACGGCTTCGACGGGCTCGTGAAGAAAACACCTGGTGGCTCGAAAGAGGAACGCTGGGGTGGGTTCTCGTGAGCGCGCTCGCGCTGCTCACTGATCTCGGCGCGCTGTTCGTGCTAATGTACGCGGTGTACGTCGTCGTCCGGTTCATCACTGGTCGTCCGAAGCGGTTCGTCGACAGCTGGGAGCGCGAGGAACTCGGTGGTGAAAGTCGATGAGCCAGATGGCAGCCCGCGGTATCGACGCGCTCACCGACGAGGACTGGGAGCGCATGGAGAAGATGGCCGAGGAGTACGACGACGAGTTCGGTGACCTACTCAGCCAGATGGTCAAAAACCACAACGAAGGGGCCAGTGATGAGTAGCTCAGTCGAGCAGTGCATTGACATCGGCAGGGTCGACGTCGGCCGCCGCGGCGATCTTGGTGAGTGTCTCCCGGTTCCCGGGGTCGTCCTCGTCGACGGTGTGGTCACGAGCGCCCGACTTGACGCTCTCGAGCTTTTCGCGAGCTGCGTCGTCGAAGGCGAGACCACACTGCTGACAGAAGTGAGCACCAGGTCGAACGCTCGTCCCGCACTGCGGGCACTGTTCGAGGTCGGGCGTTCGAGCAGTCCCCTCCTCGATCCCGTAGTGTTCGAGGATGGATTCGTTCATCTCGCGGTCCTCGAGCGGACCGTATCGCGAGAGCATATCCGAATCCTCGACGTGGTGCGACCGGTGTTTGATCTGCTGGTCGGAGAGCCCGTCGAGCTTCCAGTCGGCGATCGTGGTATCCCGCCAGTTGTGCGGGCGGACGCGCTCGCGATCGATGTCGATGTCAGCCCGATTGGCAGTCGTGTAGAGCATCTTCCGGACGGCTCCCGTCGAGAGCGCTTCACCGGGACCGGAGACGATGTTGTCGTCGTCGGACTTGGTGAACAGCGGGGCATCGTCATCGTTCGGCCTCGGGTGGACACTGAGCCAGTTGACCAGGAGTGCGCGAGCCCAGGTGAACGGCCGCGTTCCCTCGGCATCCTTGTTTCCGGGGAGGTCCTGGACGGTGTACTCGCCGGCGCTCTCGGTGAACTCCACGTCGTGGATCCGAAGATTACAGAGCGCGCCGACGCGCATCCCCGAGTCACGGAGCATCGCCATGATGGCCTTATCGCGGGCGGCGTTTCGACCACCCGCGGCGGCGTCGAGCATGGCACTCACCTCGTCGTCGGTGAGGAGCTTCGAGGGGTCGATGGTGTCGTTGGCGGTGGCGACCCTGCCGATGACGACCTCCTCGGCCCAGTCGAGATCGGTGTGCTCGGCGTAGCGTTTCAGCGCTTTTCGGTAGTTTCGGAGAGTGCCGTCGGCGAGGTCGTGGTCGAGTTCGAGGGCGTCGTGAAAACCGTAGTAGTCGTCGACGTCGAATTCGATGAGGGGCTTGTGGGCGCGCTCGGCAGCGAGTCGGCACCGGTTGAGCGTGCCGACGTTGGTCGACTTCTGGATACCGTTGACGTTGCGCTGCTGGACGAGCGATCGAATATTCTTCCGATCGCGTTCATCGATGTCGGCCGATCGGAGCTTTTCGAGCTGCTGACTGTACGCCTTTTCGAACCCCTGGACGTCGCCGATCTCGGCCATCGTGGATCGAGCGATGGACGGGTGGACTATGAACGTCTAGTGCGTAGTCTGCCCGGGACTATTCAACTGTTGTACAAAATCCCTCCCGCTAATAGCCGTTGTTCTTGGGGTGTCACCTGATATCGTCGATCCGAGTCGGACGGCCATCTTCCGCCGTCGTCGACAACCGACCGTATCCGGAAGCTATCGGGACTCCATCTCGGGCGCGTCGACTTCGAGGATCCGTGCGCCGCACGCGACACAGGAGACGGCGAGCACGTCGTGCGACCGACAGCAGGAGCGAACGGTGCTTTCGCCGAAGACCACCTCGCCGCCGCAGGTCGGACAGCGATCCAGGAAGACCCGGAGACCGTTGACGGCCTGACTTCGGCCTTCTACCGGGAGTCGACCCCAGCCGTCGTATCGCGACGAGAGTTCGACCGCGGCAGCGAGGTCGGCGAGGAACGCCGCGCGGGACTCCCAGTAGCCGACCGGTCTGGTTTCGGTGTGCGCCATCACGACGCCGTCGGGGTTCTCGTCGTCGAGGTGGACCGCCTCGTCGATGCCCAACAGCGTCTGAAGGGCGCGTTTTTCGGTTCCCTCGGTTCGGATCCGGTCGATGCGCTCGTGCCACGCGGTACGGAACGCCGGGGTGAGGCGGAGGTCGTCCGCCTCGGGGTCGGGTTCGACGGCGTCGGCCGCCGACAGCACCGCCTCGGGGTCGTCGAGGAGCGTCGGCTCCGAGGCTTCGGTCGGTCGATCGGCCGCCGGTCGGTCGGTGGGGGTCGTTGGATACGAGTCGGCTTTGTCGAAGGCGCGAAGCACAGGTTCGGGGAAGTAGCGCCGGGTGAACGTCGGCGTCCCGGGGACGAGGTATCCCCGGAGGTAGATCGCGAGGAGACCGAACGCGAGCACGCCCGCGCCGGCGGGAGGCCAGACGAGCGCGACTACCGCGCCGGCCACGGCCGCGATGCCGACGTTGGTCGCCGTACACGGGAGACACCGGTTCTCACCGGTGTACTCGGGTCGACGGAATCGATCGAGCGAGAACGCTGAGCACACGGTCGTTTCCCGTTGTCGCCAGCGTCGTATAAACGTAGCCGCCCGATGGTCGGTCGCGAACGGATCCCGATCCCGTCGCTGGAGACGTCGACGACACGGCTGCGGCCCGACCGTATATCCCTCGTTTCCCGGTCCTTATCCGACGGACGGCACTACGATCGACCGATGACTGATGGCTCCGATCGCTCGACCGAGACGGTCCGAAGACGATCGAGCGTCGCCGACCACACCGCGGTCGTCACGGGCGGGTCGAGCGGCATCGGGCGCGAGATAGCCGCGACGTTCGTCGCCGACGGGGCCGACGTGGTGGTCTGTTCGCGCTCGCAAGCGGACGTCGAGACCGTCGCCGACGAGCTGAACGGCCAGGACCTCCCGGGCGAGGTCCTTCCCGTCGAAGCCGACGTCACCGACTGCGAGGAGGTCGAAGCGCTCGCCGAGGCCACCGTCGAGGAGTTCGGCGACGTCGACGTCCTCGTGAACAACGCGGGCGGAGGCGGCGACCTCTCGCATCTCGACTCGCTCGACCCCGACGAGTGGGACCGCCTCGTTCGGGTGAACCTCACCGGCACCTACAACGTAACCCGTGCGTTCGCCGACGCGCTCACCGACGGCGGCGGCGCGGTGGTCAACGTCGCGAGCATGGCGGGCGAGTACGGGATCCCGGGGATGTCGGCCTACGGCGCGGCGAAGGCGGGTGTCATCTCGCTCACCCGCACGCTCGCGAACGAGTGGGCCGCCGAGGACGTCCGAGTCAACGCGGTCTCGCCGGGCTACGTCGCCACCGAGACGATCAAAGAGCGGATGGGCGTCGACGACCCCGACCGGAGCGACGTCGACCGCGAGATCGGGACCCCAGGTGAGGTCGCGGACCTGGTCCGTTTCCTCGCCAGCCCGGCCGCCTCGTTCGTCACCGGTCGTTCGGTCGTGATCAAGGGTCCGCCCGTGACGCCCGCCGACCCGGACTCGGCGTAACGAATCCACCGCGTCGACCCGACCGCTTATCCCGATTCGGCGGATCGTCCCGGTATGGCAGACGTGACCATCGACATGGACGACCGGGAGCTCGAGGACGCCGCCGCCGAACTCGCCACCGCTCGCGACGGCCTCGGTGCCGACGGCTCGCTCACCGTCGACCTCTGGAACCTCGACGCGCCGACCGCGTTCGCCTTCTTCGAGGGGGCGCTCGACGCGGGCTACCGCCCGACGATCACCGGCCTCGACGCCGAGCCGACCGGCAATCAGAGCGTCCTCGGGATGCTCCAGGACGACGAGAAGGTCCACATCGACCGGCTCTCGCTCGAACTCGGGGCCTGAGGACGCGGAACGGTATTTTACCCGTCTCGGGTGCGTACGCCGAGCCATGACCGTCACCGAGCGAAACCGACTCGATAACGAACGCAGTCCCTACCTCCGCCAGCACGCCGACAACCCCGTCAACTGGCAGCCCTGGGACGACGACGCGCTCGAGGCGGCCCGCGAGCACGACGTCCCGATATTCCTCTCGATCGGCTACTCGTCGTGTCACTGGTGTCACGTCATGGCCGACGAGAGCTTCGAGGACGAGCGGGTGGCCGAACGGCTCAACGAGGACTTCGTCCCGATCAAGGTCGACCGGGAGGAGCGGCCCGACCTCGACAGGCTCTACCAGACCGTGATCGGGATGGTCTCCGGACGGGGTGGATGGCCGCTGTCGGTCTGGCTCACGCCCGATGGCCGGCCCTTCTACATCGGGACCTACTTCCCGCCGGAGGCGAAACGCGGCCAGCCCGGGTTCCTCGACCTCCTCGATTCGATCACCGAGGCGTGGGAGACCGAGCGCGAGGACATCGAGGGACGCGCCGACCAGTGGGCCGATGCGATGACGGGCGAACTCGAAGCCACCCCGGAACCGGGCGACCCGCCGGGGAGTGAACTCCTCGAAACGGCTGCGAGGAGCGCCGTGCGAAACGCGGACCGGGAGTACGGTGGCTCGGGTCGGGGTCAGAAGTTCCCACAGACCGGCCGGCTCCGGCTCCTGATGGAAGCCGCCGACCGGATCGACGACGAGGAGTTCGGGACCGTCGCCCGTGAGGCGCTCGACGCGATGGCGGATGGGGGATTGCGCGACCACGTCGGCGGCGGGTTCCACCGCTACACCACCGACCGCGAGTGGACGGTTCCCCACTTCGAGAAGATGCTCTACGACAACGCCGAACTCGTCCGGGCCTACCTCGACGGCTACCGGCTGTTCGGCGACGAGCGCTACGCCGAGGTCGCCCGCGAGACCCTCGGCTTCGTCGAACGCGAACTCACGAGTCCCGAAGGAGGATTCTTCAGTACGCTCGACGCCCAGAGCGTGGACGAATCGGGCGAGCGCGAGGAGGGTGCGTTCTACGTCTGGACACCAGACGAGGTTCACGATGCAGTCGGCGACGACCGCGCCGCCGAGCTGTTCTGCGAACGCTACGGGATCTCCGAGTCGGGCAACTTCGAGAACGGAACGACGGTGCTGACGCTGGCTGCTGACGTCCAGGGGCTCGCCGACGAATACGACACCACCGTCGAGGAGGTCGAGGCCGACCTCGAACGCGCCCGCGAGGCCGTGTTCGCGGCGCGCGCGGAGCGCTCGCGACCCGACCGCGACGAGAAAGTGCTGGCGGGCTGGAACGGGTTGATGGTCGCGGCGTTCGCCGAGGCGGGGCTCGCGCTCGACCCCCGGTTCGCGGAGACCGCAGTGGCGGCGCTCGACTTCGTCCGCGAGGAGCTCTGGAACGAGGAGGAAGAGCGGCTCTCCCGGCGGTACAAGGATGGCGAGGTGAAGATCGACGGCTATCTCGAGGATTACGCCTTCCTCGCGCGCGGCGCGCTCGCCTGCTACGAGGCGACCGGCGACGTGCACCACCTCGGGTTCGCGCTCGACCTCGCGCGAGCCATCGAATCGGAGTTCTGGGACCCCGAGGAGGGGACCCTCTACTTCACGCCGAGCAGCGGCGAGTCGCTCGTCGCACGCCCACAGGAACTCGACGACCAGTCGACGCCCTCCAGTACCGGCGTCGCGGTCGAGACCCTGCTCGCGCTCGACCACTTCGCCCCCGACGAGGAGTTCGCCGGGATCGCCGAGAGGGTGCTCGAAACCCACGCCGAGACAATCGAATCCTCGCCGCTCGCACGCGCCTCGCTCGCGCTCGCGGCCGAACGTCGTAGTGCGGGATCGCTCGAACTCACCGTGGTCGCCGATTCGCTCCCCGACGCGTGGCGCGAGCGGATCGGTCGGGAGTTCCTCCCCGGCCGGGTGCTCACGCGCCGCCCGCGGACCGACGACGACCTGGGGACCTGGCTCGACACCCTCGACCTCGCGGAGTCCCCACCCATCTGGGCCGACCGAACCCAGCGTGACGGCGATCCAACGGCCTACGTCTGCCGGTCGTTCACCTGCTCGCCGCCACAGACGGAGATCGAGGAGGCGCTGTCGTGGGTCGAGAAACTCGGTCCTCAGGACGGATCTGACCCCGAATCGGAACTCGGCTTCGACGGGAACTGAGAACGATTCTCACCACCTGATTCACTGGTGACCCGAGACGGGCACCGGCCCGTAGGGCTCTTCGAGGTATTCGATGTCGCTCTCGGCGAGCGAGATGTCGAGCGCCGCCACCGCGTCTTCGAGGTGTTCGACGCTCGTGGTGCCGACGATGGGCGCGTCGACCCAGTCCTTGTGGAGCATCCACGCGAGCGCGATCTGGGCCATCGTCGCCCCTTCGTCTTCGGCGAGCTCCTCGACGCGTTCGTTGACCTCCTGGCCGCCGTTCGCGGCGTAGGGGTGTTCCTTCGCGTAGTCGTCGGTCTCCGCCCGAGTGGTGGTGTCGAACTCCTCGTGGGGACGGGTGAGGTAGCCCCGCGCGAGGGGACTCCAGGGGATCACTCCCACGTCTTCCTTCTCACAGAGGGGTAGCATCTCGCGCTCCTCCTCGCGGTAGGCGAGGCTGTAGTGGTTCTGCATCGTCGCGAACCGTTCGAGGTCGAGCGAATCGCTGGTGTGGAGGGCCTCCGCGAACTGGTGGGCCCACATCGACGAGCCGCCGATGTAGCGCACCTGATTCCGGCGGACGGCGTCGTCGAGGGTCCGCAGGGTCTCCTCGATCGGCGCGTCGTAGTCCCAGCGGTGGGTCTGATAGAGGTCGATGGTGTCCATCCCCAGCCGGTCGAGGGAGTGCTGGAGCTCCTGTTCGATGGCCTTGCGCGAGAGCCCCTGGGCGTTGGGGTTGTCGTCGTCCATCGGGTTGAAGACCTTGGTGGCGAGCACCAGCCAGTCGCGGTCGTAGCCCGAAAGCGCGTTGCCGACGACGCGCTCGGACTCGCCTCGCGAGTACATGTTCGCCGTATCGAAGAAGTTGATCCCGAGATCCACCGCTCTATCGATGATCTCCTGGCTCTCCTCCTCTTCGAGCACCCACTCGCGCCAGTCCGAACTCCCGAAGCTCATACAGCCGAGACAGATCTTGCTCACCGTCATGCCCGTGTTACCGAGGGTCGTATATTCCACGCCGTTCGTTCGGTGGCAGCCCGCAAAAACCTATGCGGGCCGGCGGGCTACTCCGTATCTATGCCGCCCGAAATCGAGCGGACCACGGACGGCCGCCGACTCGTGGTCTCCCGCTCTATCGAGGTGCCAGCCGATGTCGTCTGGCGAGTACTTACGGACACCGAGCGCTGGCCCGAGTGGGGACCGTCCGTCGCGGCGGTCGAGTGTGCCGACCGGTTCGTCACCGCCGGGTCGCGTGGCTACGTCCGACCCCCTGGCCCGGGATCTCTCCTCGGTCGCGGTTCGGGCTCGATGGGGCCTCGAATACCGTTTCGGATCGTCGATTGCGAGAACCACCGCTGGACGTGGCGGGTCGCGGGGATCCCGGCGACGGGCCACCGGGTCGAGGAGGAAGGAGAGACCTGCCGGGTCGCCATCGAGGTGCCGATGCTCGCCGCCGGCTACGTGCCGGTCTGCCGGCGAGCGCTCGGCGAGATAGCGCGGGTCGCGCTCTGCGAGCGATGACCGACTATCGGGCGGAGACGAGCACGTCGCCGACGGAGTGGAGGTCCGCTTCGAGCCCCTCGCCCTCGCAGTCCTCGTTCGGGCACGCGAACCGCCAGCCGTCCGTCGTCGCCGTTCGTTCGGCGAATCGGTCGCCACATACCTCACAGAACAGCTGGGCGTCCGAGCAGCCGTCGCGGTGGAGTTCGAGTTCGAGTTCGCTCCCGAAGGTCCGCTTGCAGTTCCGGCAGGTGTGAGTCATGCCGAACTCGTCGACCCCCTCGGATATATGCATGCCGCTTCTCCCACGAAACTGACACGATAGCGAGTGATTCTCTACCGTGGTTCCGATCGGAGAGCGTCACCCACGGGAGACGAGGGGTTTTGGTGGACGAGGCCCTCCATCGGCCATGCCGACCTACCAGCACGAATCGCGGATCCGTGCCCCGTTCGAGGACGTCTGGGACTTCCACTCGGGTATCGAGGGGCTCACCGCGGTCACGCCCGAATTCATGAACCTCCGGGTAGAGGCGTCGCGCGGCCCCGACGGCGAGCCCGACCCCGATGTTCTTGAGGAAGGGGCCACGGTCGACCTCTCGATGCGACCGTTCGGCGTCGGGCCGCGCCAGGGCTGGACCTCGACCATCGTCGAGCGTCGCGAGGAAAGCGGGGCGGCGCTGTTCCGCGACGAGATGACCGACGGGCCGTTCCCGAGCTGGACCCACACCCACAGCTTCTACGCCGACGGCGAGGCGACCATCGCGCGCGACCGGGTCGAGTACCGGCTCCCGTTCGGCGAGCTCGGCCGTCTCGCCGGCCCGTTCGCCGTCGTCGGGTTCGAGCCGATGTTCCGGTACCGGCACGCCGAAACGCGACGGCTGCTCGAATAGTCGGCGTCGGCGGACGGTAGCGACCAATTATTAGTCTGCGGCCATCTCGATTCGTGTATGGACGTCCGTCTGCTCGAAGCCACCGACGACCCCGAGCGCGTGATCTGTACCGCGGCGCGATGCGATTACTCCGCGGAGTACGTCGGCGACCAGCCGTTCGAAGAGCTCATGTCGACCATCGAGGGCGACGACCTCGACGAGAAGAAACGAACCCTGATCGGCCACCTCCTCTCCCATGGGCACTTCGGCCCGTTCGAGCATCCCCAGGCGACCTTCGCGGTCGAAGGGATCTCCCGGTCGTGCATGGCCCAGCTCCCCCGCCACCGCCACGTCTCCTTCGACGTCCAGTCGATGCGCTACGTCGCCTTCGACGAGGTCGATCCCGACGAAGTGCGCGAGGGCGCGATGGTGGTGACGCCGCCCGCCGTCACGGACGCCGACTGGATCGGCCGTAACCAGCGGCAAACGGATACCGACGAGGCGACGGTCGAACGGCGGCGGGAGGTCTTCCGCGAGTCCGTGACCCAGTCGGTCGAGTCCTACCAGGAGCTCCTCGATTTGGGCATGGCCCCCGAGGACGCACGGTTCGTGCTCCCCATCGGGACGGAGGTCAACCTCGTCTTCTCGCTCAACGCCCGGATGTTGATGCACGTCGCCGACATGCGTGCCGCCGCCGACAGCCAGTGGGAGATCCGAGAGCTGACGGAGTCGATTCTCGACCTCGCGGCGGAGTGGTGTCCGGTGACGTTCGAGTACTACGACGAACATCTGAAGGGGCGGAAGAATCGCTTGGCTCCGTAGGTGTGAGACCCACCATGGTGGTCACAGTGTTTTTATATAGCGGTGCGGTGGTGTTGAATAGATGAACCGGCTGTGGGCGTTCGGCCTCGTCGCGATGGTTCTGGTGGGAGGCCTCGCCCTCGCCGGACCGGCGGCGGCCCAGCCGGGGGCGACCAACGCGTCGAGCCCGTCGTTCGGCGAGACCCAGTTCGTCGTCACGGTCTACGAGAACGGCTCGGCCCGATGGACCCAGCGGTACAACCAGCCGCTCGCGAACGAAACCCGAACCCAGCAGTTCCGGACCTACGCGGAGGAGTTCAACACGGAGGAGACGCCGCTCTACACCGACTTCAGACAGCGGGCGACGGACCTCACCGCCGCCGGGTCGAACGCCACCGGGCGCACGATGAGCGCTCGGGGGTTCACCCACACCGCCGAGGTCACCTCACAGCCGAGCACGACCGGCGTCGTGGAGATGTCCTTCCTCTGGACGAACTTCACCGCGCCGAGCGACGGTGGTGTGACGGTCGGGGACACCTTCGAGAACGGCATCTACCTCTCGCCGAACATGTCGATCGAGCTCCAGGCCGGCCCGAACCTCGGGGTCGACTGGTCGTCGGTGGAGCCGACGCCCGACGCCTCGACCAACGGGTCGGGAAACACCTCCGACTCGCTGACCTACTTCGGCGAGACCCAGTTCGCGAGCGGCCAGCCCCGGGTCACGTTCACCGAGTCCTCGGACCCGGTCGGGGGGCAGTCGATGCTCACCTCGCCGCTCCCGTGGGCGGTGCTCGCGATCGCCCTCGCGGTCGTCCTCGGTGCAGTGATCGTCCGGCGTTCGTCGGGGCCGGTGTTCGGCTCGGCGGACGAAGGGGAGACCCCACCCGCCGAAGCGCCGGCGGGAGCAGAGTCGGCGACGCGCAACGGGTCGGGGAGTGACGCGGACGCCGACGACCCCGACGGTCCGGCCACGCCGGCGGTGACGAGTGCCGACCTCCGGAGCGACGAGGACCGGATCGTCGAGATGCTCGAAGCCAACGGCGGGCGGATGCAACAGACCGCGATCGTCGAGGGGACCGGCTGGTCGAAATCCAAGGTCAGCACCCTCCTCTCGGAGATGGCCGACGACGGAACGCTCACCAAACTCCGGGTCGGCCGCGAGAACATCGTCAGCCTCGCGGGCCACGAACCCACCGCCACCCGGTCGCCGTTCGACGACGAATGACCGGGCGAAAACACAACGGTTAAACGGGATTCGTCGTTATCACGGAATGCACTCGGACGCCCGCGACGGACGGGCCGATTGCGCTCCGGTGGTGTAGTCCGGCCAATCATATCACCCTCTCACGGTGATGACCAGGGTTCGAATCCCTGCCGGAGCACTGAACGATTCACGAGCGAAGCGCGCACGGCGTGGATTCGAGCCAGCGAGTCACAGCGGTCGTGCGACCGACCGTCTCGCCCGATTCGAATCCCTGCCGGAGCAGTTCTTCACGTTCTCCACGAGTCGAGCAGTAGCACGACCGCTCTTCGGGAACGAAAGGGGGAAGGGTGGACCACGGGGGAGTGCTGCAACGGTGATGCCACGCAACGCGTCCCTCGCGAGTCCTACATCAACGATCATGGCTAACTGTAATAAGCGTTGTGCATCGATCGGTTCGAACGAACGGCTGTGTCGAGCGCGCTCGTCCCTCGGTACCGACACTCGTTACGGTTTTATTACAAGTGTGGGTGTGTCACAGTGTATGACGGGAGACGACCCGCTCGGGTTGGCAGTCTACGACCACCATCGCGGCGAACGGGACGAACCGCTGGTCGACCGCGACGGCACCGCGACCCGCGAACAGCCGATCCAGCGGTTCTACTTCGACGCGCGCGACCCCGAACGCGAGGCCGCCGAGTGGGAGTCGTCGTGGCTTTCGGGCCCCGCGCTCGACATCGGGGCCGGTGCGGGCCGGGATACGCTCCACTTCCAGGCGGAGTTCGAGACGGTGGCGCTCGAAGTCAGCGAGCGCCTCGTCGGGACCATGCGCGAGCGCGGCGTGCGGGACGCCCGGCTCGGCGATATGTTCGCGCTCCGCGAGGCGTTCGAGCGCGACCGGTTCCGCTCGGCGTTCGCGTTCGGCACGCAGGTCTGCCTCGCGGGGTCGATGCAGGGCCTCCGGCGGTTCCTGGGCGACCTCGCGTTCGTGACGACCCCCGATGGGACCGCTCTCCTCCACAGCTACGACCCCGACCGCGAGGCCACCAGCGAAATCCTCGGCTACCGCGAGGACCCGACGCCGGGGCTCGCCCACCGGGTCTACCACACGACCTACCGCGACCAGCACGAGACCCTGTTCTTTCGACTGTTCAGCCCCGACCGGCTCCGCGAGGCCGCCGTTGGAACGGGCTGGCGAGTGGCAGAGGTACGTCGGTTCTCGACGGACGCGAACGACTACGTCGCGGCGCTCGAAAAGCGGTGAGCGTTCGAGCTACCGGTAGGCTTCGCGGAGGAAGACGAGCGCTCCGCCGAGCATCGCGAGGTTGCCGAAGAAGGCGAGGCGTTCGCCGTCTTTGGAGTCCTCGTCGGCGTTCCAGAAGTCGTGCATCGTCGCGGTCACGAGGGTGAGGAAGGTGACGACGCCGCCCGTCGCGAGCCGCGGGAACCGCCAGCACGCCAGCCCCAGCCCGCTCGCGACCATCATCCCCGAGGCGAACGGCGCGACGAGGTCGGGCATCGGCACCCCCGCCGACTCGGCGTACTCGACGTTGTCCCCCATGTCCCGGAAATCCTCCGAGGCCTGGAGCGCCAGCCCCAGCCCGAGCACCACCCGACCGAGTCGCGACGGCCGGTCCGCCTTCTCGCTGGACTCGTCCATACCCCATCCAGACCGGGCGGTACCAAAAATCTATTCGAGGGGGAAACCCGCCCGAACAGAGCAACGCATCGACCAACCGATGGATGTCGCCATGTTATATCCTTCGGGCCCGCCGATCGGGCGATGACGACGGAATTCCCCCCGATCGGGCTCGGGACCTCCGGGATGGACGACCCGGACGACTGCCGTGAGAACGTCGAAACCGCTGTCGAGGCGGGCTACGGCCACATCGACACCGCCCAGATGTACGGCAACGAGGCGAGCGTGGGCGAGGGGNGCCAGCCCGCTCAGAGATGTGTATAAGAGACAGGGGTGGAGTCGGTCGACCTCCTCTACGTCCACTGGCCCACCGACGCCTACGATCCGGGGGACACCCTCCCGGCGTTCGACGAGGTTCGCGACCGTGGGTGGACCGACCACGTCGGTGTCTCGAACTTCGATCGCGACCTGCTCGCCGACGCGCAGGAGGTGCTGGACGCGCCCATCGTCGCGAACCAGATCGAGATGCACCCGCTGTTGCCGCCGACGGGCGCGATGCTCTCGTACTGTGCCAACCACGACGTCGCACCCGTCGCGTACTCGCCGCTGTGTCGGGGTGACGCCCTCGAACTCGACGAGGTCGTCGCGGTCGCCGAAAAACACGACCTCAGCCCCGCACGGGTGCTCATCGCGTGGCTCGCCGATCAGAGCGTCCCGGTCGTCACGAAGGCATCGGGGACCGACCACATCGAGGACACCCTCGCCGGCCTCGACCTCGAACTCGACGACGAGGACCGAGCGCGCATCGACGGCGTCGAGCGACGGTATCGTCGGTTCGACCGCGACGGCTCGCCGTGGAACTGACGCGACTCGAACGTTTATGCCGGTGCCCGCCGAACGACCGGCAATGATCTACATCCCTCTACCGCAGCTATCGGCTCGTGACGATGGCCGAATCACCCCACGTCGACCGGGTCGATGACCCTCGGCGACCTCTGGTTTCTGGCCGACGAGGCCGACCAGCGTGCGGCCCAGGCCTACCACGCGCTCACGACCGACTACGACGCCACCCTCGAACGGTCCCGTCACCG